>JBDTVA010000235.1:0-3451 GCA_040007455.1 Actinomycetota bacterium
GAGGGGGTCGTCGAGGGCAACGACGGAGATGGCCTCGTGGTCGTGCGCACTCCACAGGGGCCGCTGCGGGCGCGTTCGCGAACCGACTGGCCGGCCGAAGCGCGCGTGCTGGTCGTCGTGCGCCCGGAGCACGTCGCCCTCGAGCCGGAACCGAGCGACGGCAGCGCAGACGGCGGCTGGCGCGGCACGGTGGTGACGCGCGCCTTTCTCGGCAGCGCGATGGACCACGTCGTCGCCGTCGGGGACCGCGAAGTCCGCGTTCGCGGGCCCGTCGGCCCGTCGATCAGGCCGGGGACGTCGGTGCGGCTTCGCTTCTCGTCCGAGTCCTGCGCGATCGTGGACATGGATGCCGAAGCTGCTGACTGAGACCCGTCGGTTCCGGACGTTCGCGGGCGACCTCTGGCGCTACCTCGGCAGCGAGTTCCCGCCGGAGGAGTGTCGTGCGCTGCTCGTCGCACAGCTGCGCGATCGGGAGCGGACGTTTCTGGAGCTGCTCGAGCGCGCGGTGTATGCGCGTCCCCCCAGTCCGTACCGCGCGCTGCTCGCGCGCGTCGGCGCCGAGCACGGCGACGTTGCTTCCCTCGTGCGCGACGTCGGTCTCGAACGCGCGCTCGGACGGCTGCACGAGCAGGGTGTCTACCTCACGCTCGAGGAGTTCACCGGCCACCGGGCGATCGTCCGGCCCGGCGGCTTCGAGCTGCCGACGCGTCACGAGGACTTCGACAACCCCGTCCTTCGCCGAGGGTACGCAGGCATGAGCGGCGGCTCGCGACGCGCACCGCGCCGGACGATGGTCGACTTCGGCCACTTCGTGAACCACACCGCCTACCAGCGGCTCTATCTGGAGGCGTTCGAGCTCGACGGGCGACCGTCCGTGTTGTGGCGGCCTGCTCCACCGGCAAAGTCCGGCTTCAGCAACGCCCTGCGGACGCTACGGCTCGGCGTCTCGGTCGAGTGGTACGCGCAGAATCGGTCCGGATTCCGCGACGTGCAGTTCCAGGACTGGCTGGCGCTACGTGCGGCGCTCGTGGCGACGCGGCTCCGTGGGCCGGCGCTGCCGTTCCCCCGCCACGTGCCGCTCGACCGTGCGGAGGTCGTCGCGCGGAGGCTGGCCGAGCTCGTCGCTGCGGGCACGCCGGCGGTCTTCCAGGCGCCGGGCGGCTCAGGTGTTCGCGTCGCGCTCGCGGCCGCGGCGGAAGATCTCGACTTCTCGGGCACGGTCTTCCGTCTCGGCGGTGAGCCGCTGACGCGCGCCAAGCTGGACGTGATCGAGCGAGTCGGTGCGGTCGCGCACTGCAACTACTCGATGTCCGAGCTCGGCCGGGTCGGGATCGGCTGTGCCTCACAAGACCGGCTCTCGATCGACGAGGTGCACGTGTTGACGGGCAAGGTTGCGATGTTCCTGCGTCCCACCGCCGACGGGAACGTCGACGTGCCCGCGCTCGTGATCACGTCCCTCGATCCGACGACGCCGAAGCTGATGCTGAACGTGGAGAGCGGCGACACCGGCGTGCTGGTCGAGCGCGACTGCGGCTGCGCGGTGGGCGCCGCAGGCTACCGCCTCCACCTGCACACGATCCGCAGCTACGACAAGCTGACGAGCGAAGGCACGAACTTCTTCGGCGGTGAGCTCATGCGGCTCGTCGAGGACGTGTTCCCGGCACGCTTCGGGGGTGGGCCGACCGACTACCAGTTCGTGGAAGACGAGCAGGATGGTCTGCCCCGCGTTCGACTTTTCGTCAGCCCCCGCGTCGGCGCCGTGGACGACCGGGCGATCCTCGAGCAGGCGTTGGGCGGCCTGGGAGAGGGGCCCGGCTACCGGAAGATGATGGCCGGGATCTGGCGCGACGGGGTGACGCTGACGGTCGAGCGGTCCGAGCCCTTCCACACCGCCGCGGCGAAGATCCCCCCGCTGCACGTGTTGTCGCGTCCGTGACCGACTGGGACGCGATGGCGGGCGTCTGGCTCGACCGACCGTCGGGCGGGCTCTGGCGTCGGCACAGTGACGCGCTCAACACCAGGTTGCTAGAGCGCTGGTTGCCGAAGCGGCTCGAGTCGGTGCTCAAGACGGATCTCTTCGACGAGGCGGTGAGCGAAGGACTGACCTCGTTTCTCAGCTCACGTTCAGCGCGCGTCGTCGGCGTCGACCTCAACGCGGAAATCGTCGAAGCGGCGCGGCGGCGCCACCCGGGAGTCGAGGCGCATGTCGCCGATGTTCGTGCGCTGCCGTTCGAGAGCGAGAGCTTCGACGCGGTCGTCTCGAACTCGACGCTCGATCACTTCGACCACGAACGGGAGATCGCCGTCGCTGTCGGCGAGCTCGCGCGCGTTCTCCGTCCGGGCGGACACCTCGTGCTCACGCTCGACAACCCCGCGAATCCCATCGTCGCGCTCGGCAAAGCGTTGCCGAGGACGACGCTGAACCGAGTCTGGCGCGCTGTCGGGAGGAGCACCGCACGCGTCGGCCTCACTCCGTACTACATGGGCGCGACGCTCGACCCGCGTGCGATGCGGGAGACGGTGCGCGCGGCCGGCCTCGAACCCACGGAGGAGACGACGCTCGTCCACGCACCGCGCGTTCTGGCGGTGATGATCGCGGCAGCACTCGAGTCTCGATCACCCCGCGTCCAGTCCGGGTTCCTGTCGCTGCTGGTGGCGTGCGAACGTCTCGGCTCGACACCCGTGGGCCGCTTCACCGCACACGCCAATGGGCTGCTGGCCGTGAAGCCGAGCCGCGGCTAGTCCTCTTCCACCGCTCAACTCGAGTCCAGACGCCTGACTAAGATCCGCGCGTGCTGTTCGATCTCGGCATGTTCGCCGGGTATGCGGCCGGAATCGTCCCGTACCTCCGCGACCGGCTCGATGTCGCCCGCTGCCGCGAGCTGATCGCTCTCGGCCACGCGCAGCGTGCGGACACGTTCCTCGTTCTGCTCGAGCGGGCCGTCTTCGGCAACGCGAGCAGCCCGTACCTGCCACTCCTCAACCACGCCGGGATCGAGCACGGCGATGTCGCGCGGCTTGTCCGGCAAGACGGGGTGGAGTCGGCCCTCGCCGACCTCTACGACGCCGGCGTGAGGTTGTCGATCGACGAGTGGAAGGGGCGCTCGCCGGTTCGACGAAACGGCCTCGAGCTCCCGTTCACGCATGTTCGCGCGGCCAATCCTCTCGTCGCCGGTCGGTTCGAGGCCATCAGTGGCGGAACGTCGGGCGAGTCTCGCCCGGTGGTCGTGAACTTCCCATTCCTGACCCAGCTGGCGGTTTATCACGGCGCATTTCTCGACGCGTTCGGTGTCGGTGAGCGCCCGACGGCGCTGTGGTATCCGGTACCGCCGTCGGTCGCCGGCTTGACCAACGCGCTTCCGAACCTCAAGCTCGGCCGCTCCATCGACCGCTGGTTCACGCAGATTCCTGTGTCCCGCCGGCCGGGCGTCGCGAGACGGGTGGCGCTGAC
>JBDTVA010000236.1:0-3446 GCA_040007455.1 Actinomycetota bacterium
GCTACGAGCAGTGCCCGTCACACATCGCGGAGAAGGTCATCGCTGCGCACTCGGAGAAGGCCGAGGAGGGCGCGGCGGCCCATTAGCTCTTACGGGAGCCGCACCGATCCCCACACCGTCTCGATCGCCGCGGGCAGCGGTACCCGTCGACCGGTGCCGATCTCGATCAGGTCGACGATCCCCGGGCGACCCCCTTCCCTGCCGGCGTAGATCGCCGTGCCGTCCCAGCGGAACGCATGAAGCCAATTGCCCGCGAGATCGGCGATCTGTCGCCTGTTCGTGCCGTCGCGAGCCCACACCTCGAGGGTTCCGTCCACGTCGACGGCGAGCTCAGAGGTTCCGGGGCGCCACAGCGTGGAGCGGATCTGGCGGCCGGCGGGCTCGACGTCGATCGCTCGGCCGAGGTCCTCGCTCGGCCACACGCGCAGCACGGTCCGTGTCGTCCCGTAGCGGACCAGCGCGCTGACCCAACGCGCGTCGCTCGACGCCTGTGGCCACGCGACCGTGACGTCGTTCCGCGTAGCGTCCGGCAACGACGACGTCTTGGCCGCGCCTCGGTCCACCACGAGGTAGTCGCCCGGTCCCTTCTGCCCGAACCCTCCGACCGCCGCGACGACGCGCTGCTCGCGTGCCCACAGCAGCGGTCGCAGGGAGATCTCCGATCGCTCCGCGAACGACTCGCGCAGGTCGGTGTCGAGGTGAAGTCCCTCCAGCCTCGCTTCGAGCGGCGCGCTCTCGACTCCCGGCACGCGCTCGCGCGTGTGACTCGTGAAGAGGATGCCGTTGCCGTCCGTCGACCAAACCAGACCTCCCGTGAATCGCGGCGAGATCGACAGGAGCCGGCGCGGGTGATCGAGGTCGGCGGTGTCGGCGAGCCACAGCTCGTCGTATGCCGGTGCCATGAAGTACGCGATCCGGGTGCCATCAGGAGAGATGGCGCGAGGCGTGAGCTCGCGTGAGAGCGTCGCGGTGACCTGCCCGTCGCTCTCGCGAACGACGAACGTACGTAGCCCGCCGGTGGCAAGCTCACCCGCGAGCACCCCGTACTTCGCGCTCGAGATGGCCCCGCCCGTAGCTGTCGCCGAGGTGACTTGCGTCGCGCTGGGCGACGCCGATGGCGAGCTGGACACTGCCGTCGTTGGCGGCGCCACGCATGCCGCGGCCGCGATGACGGCGACGAGCGCGCGGGCGAGACGGGTCACGTGATGTCGGCGACGATCCTCCGCGAGAAATACGACAGCAGCCACTCAACGAGCAGGGTACCCCGGTTGCGTCCGCCGACCAGCTGCATCAGGTAGTTCGTGCGCCACACCGTCCAGGCAGGCAAGCCCGACAGCACTATGTTGATCGGGCGCGCGAACTCCGCGGCCGCGCTGGTGCGGCCGAGCGCGACGAGATCGCCCTTGCGCTTGTAGAGGTAGGGCTGCGTCGGCTCGCCGCGGATGAGCCGGACGATGTTCGCCGCCGCCGCGGGCGCCTCGAGCACGGCGACCTGCGCGAGCATCGGCAGGGCCTTTCCGTCCTGCTCGAAGTACGCCGCGTCGCCGAGCGCGAGGACGTCGTCGCGGGCGTCCGCGCGGAACGATGTGTCGACGACGATGCGCCCGTCCTTCGCGTGCGGGAGCGCCACGGCTTCGACGACTGGATTGGTCTTCACCCCACCCGCCCAGATCACGGTATTCGCGGTCAACGTCGTTCCGTCCTTCGTCCGCAGCGTTCGCTCCCCCACCTCGGACACGAGCGTCTTCAGCATGATGCGCACGCGGAGCTGCTCGAGCCGCCGCTGCGCGATGGCCGAAAGGCGCGGGTCCATGCCCGGCACGACGCGTTCGGCGCCGTCGATCAGTGTGATCGTGGGCTCGTTGTGCACGTCGACGTCGGGGTAGATGCGCCGCAGCGTGTGATCCATGAGATCCCGCATCGAGGCCGCGAGCTCCACACCGACCGGCCCCGCGCCGACGATCGCGAACGAGAGCAGCTCACGCCGCCGCGGCGCGTCCGGGAGCAGCGCGGCGTCCTCGAACGTCGAGAGGATGCGGTGCCGGACCGCTCGGCCATCTTCCAGCCACTTCACGACGAGCGCGTGCTCCTTCACACCCGGGATCCCGAAGTCGTTCGTCACGCTGCCGGCCGCAATGACGACGTGGTCGTACGCGATCTCGCCGTCCTCGGACCGAACGACCTTTTTCTCGACGTCGATCGCCTCGACCTCGGTGCGGAGGAAGCGGAAGCCGGCTTTCGCGAGCGGGACCCGGAGCGGGTATGCGACGGCGTGCGGTGGCAGCTCCCCCGTGGCGACCTGATAGAGCAGCGGCGTGAACAGCGAGAAGTTCGAGCGGTCGACGAGCGTGACCTGGGCCTCGCCGCGCCTCAGCTGCCTCTCGAGATGGCGGACCAGATGCAGGCCGCCGAAGCCGCCTCCGACGATCACGACGTGCTTTGTCACGGGATCCGTCGAAGCCGGACGCGAAGGAGCTTCGCGAGCTGACCGACGGTCATCCCTCGCGATATGTCGATCATCATCTGGACCTTCTCGTCTTCACTCATCTCAACCTCGCCGGCGTTCAACGCAAGGAATGTGAGTCCGACGACCAGTGCCAATCGCTTGTTACCGTCGATGAAAGGTTGGTTCTGCGCAAGACCCCACATGAGTGTCGCCGCTTGCTCGGCCAAGTCCGCTTCCGCATATTGGGCAGCGTAGAGGGGCCGCGATAGGGCAGAGTCGAGTAACCCGATGTCGCGCAGCTCGGCAGTCACCTGCTCAGGAATGAGGCCCTTGATCTCTCCGTAGAGAACAAGGGCCTCATCGAGCGAAACGTACTGGAGCTCGTCAGCGTCGCGCAGTGGCTGGGCCCTTGTCGTCATTCGCGAGACGCTCGAGAGCGCGCCGGTTCTGTGCGATCACCTTGCGGCCAGCCTCGATGACCTTCGGGCGGATCTCAACAGGAGTCAGGACCACAACGCCACCGCGGACGGTCGGCTGGACGAGGTCGCCCTCGTGAAGATTTGCGGCGCCGAGAGTCTCTTGATCGATCGTGACGGCCAGGCTGTTCCCCTGTCGGCGGATCTTGACGGCAGCCATTTTTGACGACCTCCTCGTTCCCTATGTCAGTATTCACGGCAATCACCGTACTCATAGACTATACGCCGGGGGGCAACGGCCCAGAAACATCCGGCGTTCGGGACGGCGAGATCCTCGCGACGATGACAAGCGCGGTCATCTCGACGGCGAGCCACGCCGTCGCGAACGGGCTCACGAGGGGCTCGCGGACCGTTCCCCCTCGACGCGCGTCAGCTCCTCCAGGTACGCGCGAGTGATCGGGTCCTCCGCGTCGAGCGTGCGCGCGTACTCGAGCCGCTCGCGCGCAGCGTCGAGGTCGCCCGCGCGCAGCTGCGCGAAGCCGGCATCCGCGAGGTAAGCGGCCTCAGACGGCCGCAGGGCGGCC
>JBDTVA010000237.1:0-3441 GCA_040007455.1 Actinomycetota bacterium
TAGAAGGTGGAGTAGAAGGTGTCCTCGTCCATGCCGAGCCAGCCGCGGAGCGTCTGCCCCGCCCGGCCTCGCCACGGGCGCCGCTCGAGGCCCTCGTTCGGGCCCGGCGCCTGGCCGTAGAGATAGGCGGGCTGCCCGGGACGTGGGTTCAGGACGGGCAGCGACTCGAGCGGGTAGCCGGCCTCGACGCAGGCGCGGCAGACGGCGAGGTCGCGCTGGAGTGACGCGAGCGAGCGGTACGACGAGCGGCGGCGCGTCAACGTGCTCTTAGAGTAGGTGGGTGGTGCTGCCGCTCGAATCGGTGCCGAACTTCTCCGAGGGCCGCGACCGCGCGACGATCGAGGCGATCGGCGCGGCGCTCGGGGTGCACGCGGAGCTGCTCGACGTCCATGCCGACGAGGACCACAACCGGTCGGTGTTCACGCTCGTCGGCGAGGAGAAGCAGCTCGAGGACGCGCTCGTCGCCGGCGTCGCCACGGCGAAAAGGCTTATCGACCTGCGCCGGCACGACGGCGCACACCCGCGGATCGGCGCCGCCGACGTTGTCCCGATCGTCCCGATCGACCGAGGCGACCTGCCGCGCGCGCGTCGCGTCGCCCGCCTGGTCGGCAAGCGGCTGGCCGCGGAGCTCGGGCTGCCGGTGTTCTTCTACGGCGAGTTGGGCGGCGGGAACGGCCCGTCGTTCTTCCGGCGGGGTGGCCCCGAGGAGCTGCAGCGTCGCGTCGACGCGGGCGAGTTGAAGCCGGACTACGGCCCGCCGTTCCTCGACGACGCGGCGGGTGGTGTGCTGGTCGGTGCACGCCGCGCGCTGATCGCGTTCAACGTCAACCTGCGCGGCGACGTAGCCGCGGCGCGTGAGATCGCGGCGGTGGTGCGCGAGCGCGGCGGAGGCTTCCCCGGCGTGCGTGCGCTCGGCCTCGACCTCCCGCGTGCGGGCTTCGTCCAGGTGAGCATGAACGTCGAGGACTGGGAGGCGGCGGCGCTGCACGAGATCGTCGCCCGGGTTGAGGCCGAGGCGGCCGCTCGCGGTCTCGAGGTGGTCGGCTCCGAGCTGGTCGGCCTGATGCCGGCGGGCGCGGCGGCGACGGCCGCGGGCGCGGCGCTCAGGATCGACGGCTTCGACGCCTCGCGGGTGCTCGAGCTCCGGCTACTCCGGTAACGAACCCTGGGACTACACTCGCGCCGTGATCCAGAGTCGCGCGCTGAGCGGCGAAGACCTCACGGTCGACCACGTCTGGGACGTCGCCGTCGAGGGGGCTCCAGTCTCGCTCGCCGACTCCGCACGCGCGCGGATGCGGGCCTCCCGCGAGCTGGTCGAGCGTGCCGCGCACGGCATGAGCGAGCACACGTACGGGATCAACACCGGTTTCGGCCGGTTCGTCTCGGCGTCGATCCCCGAGGAGCTGACCGAGGAGCTCCAGTTGCGGCTCCTCCGCAGTCACGCGTGCGGCGTCGGCGAGCCCTACGCCCCCGAAATCGTGCGCGCGGCGATGCTGCTGCGCGCGAACGCGCTTGCGAAGGGCTACTCGGGCGCGCGCATCGAGACGGTCGAGCTCTTGATCGAGTGCATCAACCGCGGCCTCTTGCCGAACGTGCCGAGCCGCGGCTCGGTCGGCGCGAGCGGCGACCTCGCGCCGCTCGCGCATCTTGCGCTGCCGCTCGTCGGCGAGGGGCAGGCATGGCTCGAGGGCGAGCTCTTGCCCGGCGGCGTGGCTCTCGAGCGAATCGGTCTCGAGCCCGTGCGGCTGCAGGCGAAAGAGGGGCTCTCCTTGATCAACGGGACGCAGTTCATGGCCGCCGTCGGTGCGCTCGGGCTCGTTCGCGCTCGGCGGCTCGCGAAGGCGGCCGATCTCGCGTGCGCGATGTCGCTCGAGGCGCTGCAAGGGTCGAGCGCGAGCTTCATGCCCGAGATCCAAGCGCTTCGCCCGCTCCGCGGGCAGGCTGCGTCGGCGGCGAACGTGCTGCGGCTGATCGACGACTCCGCGATCAACGAGTCCCATCGCTGGTGCGACAAGGTGCAGGACGCGTACTCGCTCCGCTGCGCGCCGCAGGTGCACGGCGCTTGCCGCGATCTGTTCGACCACGTTGCGTACACGGTCGGTGTCGAGGTGAACGCGGCGACGGACAACCCGCTGGTGCTCGTCGAGCGCGAAGAGCTCGTCTCGAACGGGAACTTCCACGGACAGCCGGTCGCGTTCGCGCTCGACATCCTCGCGCTCGGCGTCTCCGAGCTCGCGAGCATCTCGGAGCGGCGGATCGAGCGCCTCGTCAACCCGAGCCTGTCCGACGGGCTGCCGCCGTTTCTCACCGTCGACGGTGGCCTCAACTCCGGGTTCATGATCCCGCAGTACGTCGCCGCCGCGCTCGTGAGCGAGAACAAGGTGCTCTCGCACCCGGCGAGCGTCGATTCGATCCCGACGAGCGCGGGTCAGGAGGATCACGTCTCGATGGGGAACGCCGCGGCGCTCAAGGGGTGGCAGGTGCTCGCGAACGGCGAGTGTGCGCTTGCGATCGAGCTGCTCGCCGGTGCGCAGGGTGTCGAGTTTCTCGCACCGCTCGAGCCGGGCGTCGGCGTCCGCGCGACGCGCGCGTTCGTCCGAACCCTGTCGCCGCGGCTCGCCGACGACCGGTCGCTGAGCGGCGACATCGAGGCGGTCGCCGCGGCGATCCGAAACGGCTCGCTGATCGCGGCCGTCGAGTCCGAGGTGGGGGAGCTCTCGTAGTGGCGGTGGCCCGGCCGGTCGCCGAGGTGGTCGAGGCGCTCTGCGGCGACCTTCGTTCGATCCGTGCGCCGCGCGGGTCCGAGCTGAACGCGCGCTCGTGGTCGACCGAGGCCCCGCTCCGGATGCTGCTCAACAACCTCGACGCCGAGGTGGCCGAGCGTCCCGAGGAGCTCGTCGTCTACGGCGGCTCCGGAAAAGCGGCGCGGTCCCACGACGCGCTGAAGGCGATCGTCGCGACGCTGCTCCGCCTCGGCGACGACGAGACGCTGCTCGTGCAGAGCGGCAAGCCGGTGGGCGTCTTCCGCACGCACCCGGGTGCACCGCGCGTGCTGATCGCCAACTCGCTGCTCGTGCCGCGCTGGGCGACCTGGGAGGAGTTCCGACGGCTCGAGGCGCTCGGGCTGACGATGTTCGGCCAGATGACCGCGGGGTCCTGGATCTATATCGGGACACAGGGGATCTTGCAGGGGACGTTCCAGACCTTCGCGGCAGCGGGCGAGACGCACTACGGGTCGGCCGACCTCGCCGGGCGCACGATCCTCACGGCCGGGCTCGGGGGGATGGGCGGGGCGCAGCCGCTCGCCGCGACGATGGCCGGCGCGGCGATCCTCTGCATCGAGGTCGATCCCGAGCGGATCGAGCGGCGCCTACGGACCCGCTACCTCGACGAGGCGGCCGATTCGCTCGACGACGCGCTTGCGCGCGTGCGCGCGGCCGC
>JBDTVA010000238.1:0-3420 GCA_040007455.1 Actinomycetota bacterium
CCGCGGACACGCGACGCGCGAAAGACCCCTAAAGGCGGCCGCTTCGCGGCCGCTCGCGCAGCGAGATTCACATCAAGCCCTCTAGTCGTCGTCGTCCGCTTCCTCCTCGTCGTCGAGCTCGGGCGCGAACTGCGGGAAGCGGCGCAGCACGGCGAAGTCGAACGCGGCCGCGTATTCCTCGGCTGCTTTCTCGTCGAGCGTCTCGGCGTAGGTGTCGCGGAGCCCGACGAGGGTCTCGCCTCCTTCGGCGAGAAGCTCCTGGAGGTCGCCGAAGCGCTCCTCCGCTTCTGCTCGACCGGCCCGCCGGTATTCGTCCTCCGCATCCTCGAGACGCTCGAACAGGTCGGCGTTGTCCTGCTCGAAGAGATCGAGCTGGCGGTCGATCAGCTCGCCGAAGCGCCGTCGGAAGATCACGCGAGCTCCCGGTACAGCTCGAGATGCGCCTCGGCGGATACCGCCCACGTCAGCGACTCACGCGCACGGCGGGCGCCCTCGCGTGCAGCCGCGAGCGCCTGCGGATCGTCCAGGAGCTCACGTGCGGCTTCGGTCAACGCGTCGACGTCTCCCGCCGGTACGACGCGGCCCGCACCGAAGCGGCGCACGGGCTCCGCGATCCCGCCGACGTCGTAGCAGACTGCCGGCACCCCGGCCCCGAGCGCCTGCATGAGCGCCGCGCTCTGGTCGAGCTCCGGGCGGTACGGGAAGAGCGCGACGGTGCCCTCGCCGAGCGCCCGGTCGAGCTCGGCTTGGGGCAGGTAGCCAAGTCGCCACTCAACGCGGTCGCCGCGGGCGTCGACGGGCTCGCTCGGGTCGCCGGCGACGAGCAGGCGTGCATCCTCGATCCGCCGCACGACCTCCAGTGCGTCCGGCAGACCCTTGTACGGCCGGATCGTCCCCGCGAAGAGCAGCGTCCGTCCGTCGTCGCGCCGTTCGATGTTCGACGCCGAGATCGGCAGCGGGATCACGCGCGCATCGACGCCGAGCTCCGCGAGCCGCTCCCGGCCGCGTTCGCTGTGCACGACGACCCGGTCGAAGCGCGCCAGGAGACGCCGCCAGAGATCGAGCTTGGACGCCGTCCGGCGAGGGAGGAGGTCATGCGCGGTGAAGACCGACGGCGCGCGCAGGCGAAGCAGACGCTCGTCGAGCTGTGGAGACGAGAGCCACTGGACGTGGACGACGTCGGCCGGTCGACGGCTGAGCCGCAGCATCCCGAGCGGGTGCTCGAGCCCCTTCACCGGAACACGAAGACGCGAGCGGCGAAAAGCGCGCGAGCTGAGCGGGTAGAAGAGCTCGTTGCGCCGGTACCCGTTCGGTGCGGGAAGCTCGGCAAAACGAAACCGAGACGTGACGAGCTCGACGTCCGCTCCGGCCGTCGCGAGCGCCGCGGCGAGGTCGTGGTCGTAGTACGGCGTGTAGGCCGGCGGATCCGCGATGACGACTCGCACCCTGAATACGCTAGCCGTGTGCTGATCAGGAGCTGGAACCTCTTCCACGGGCGAACCGTTCCGTCGGGGAGAAAGCGCTACTTCGAGCGGATGGTCGAGCTCATCTGTCGAGACGGTCCCGCGATCGTCGCGCTGCAGGAGCTCGCCGCCGGCATGCTCCCGCGGCTCGAGGCCTGGTCGGGCTATTCGGCGTACGGCGACGTCGCCGCCCCGGCGAGGCTTCCGCGCAACCTGGGTAGGCTCGTGACCGACCTCGACCCGACCCGGCTTCGCTCGGCGGTGGAGGGGCAGTCGAACGCGATCCTGGTCGCGCCCGGCCTCGAGGTGACCGACCACCGGACGATCGTGCTCAACCCGCGCGCCTTCCGGAAGCGTATCGCCGACGAGCTCAACCTCGGCGTCGTCACGCGACTCAAGTGGGCGCGCGAGCGGCGGATCTGCCAGGCGCTGCGCATCCGGCTGGAGGACGGGCGAACCGCCGTCGTCGGGAACCTCCACGCGACGAGCATGCGCGACGACAAGCGCCTCGCGGACGCCGAGCTCCTCCGGGCCGCGGCCTTCGTCGACGGGCTCGCGAACCCGGGAGAGCCCATCGTGCTCGCGGGCGACCTCAACGTCACGGTGGTGACGTCGCCCACGCTGCGCGCGCTCGGAACGTCGGAGTGGGGGTTCTCGCAGGCGGGGCCTGGGCTCGACCACGTTCTCGTGCGAGGGCTGATGCCGCAGGGCCCCGAGCGCCACTGGCCCGAAGACCTCCGGCGGCACGGGGACGTCCTCCTGTCCGATCATGCCCCCGTGGAGCTCGAGGTCCGATGACGTTCGACGAGGCGCGCGCACAGTTCCCGGTGCTCGACCGCTACGCGTACTTGAACGCCGGGACGTTCGGGCCGATGTCAAACGCAGTCGCAGGCGCGATGGCCGCCGAGCAGCAGCGCGCGCTCGAGGAGGGCCGCTTCAACCGCGCCGCCTTCGTTCGGTACCTCGAGGACCGCTCGGGCGTGCGCGAGCGGTTCGCACAGCTCCTCGGTGTGCCCGTCGAGAACATCGCGCTCACGACGTCGACGTCGGAGGGCTGCAACGTCGTGCTCAACGGGCTCGGCCTCGGTGCGGATGACGAAGTCGTCACGACCGACTCGGAGCATTTTGGGTTGATCGGACCGCTCGCGGTGAGTCCTGCGACCGTCCGCGTCGCGCACGTCCGCGACCTTCCGGCGGCGGAGGCCTACGAGACGATCCTCGCCGAGGTCGGTCCACGGACGAAGCTCATCGCGCTCTCGGAAGTCCTCTGGATCACCGGCCATCGCCTTCCGTGGCGCGAGCTGCGCGAGGCGACCAACGTCCCCGTCCTCGTCGACGGCGCGCAGTCCGCCGGCGCGATCCCAGTCGACGCGTCAGACGCCGACTTCTACACCGTCTCGGCACAGAAGTGGCTCTGCGGTCCCGACCTGACCGGCGCGCTCTCGGTGCGCGACCCCGACGCGCTGCGGCTCGCGCAGCCGAGCTATCTCTCGCAGCGCGAGTACGACCTCGCAGCGGCGACGTTCGAGCCGCACGAGGGCGCCAACCGATTCGATACGCACTTCACGCCGCTCGCGGTCACGGCCGGACTGCTCGCCGCGTTCGACCTGCACCCCGAGTGGCGCTTCGAGCGCGCCGCCGAAGCCTCGGCGCGTTGCCGCGAGCTCATCGCCGAGCGTGCGGAAGTCGTGACCGAGCCCGGCCACGCGAACCTGGTCTCCTTCCGCGACGCCGATCCTGAGGCGACCGTCGCGCGACTCGCGGAGAATGGCGTGATCGTTCGCGACATGCCGGGCACCGGCCTCGTGCGCGCGTCCTGCGGCTGGTGGACGAGCGACGAGGACCTCCACAGGCTCGTCGCCGCGCTCTAGTTGGCTGCGCGCGTAGACCCCTAAAGGCGGCCGCTTCGCGGCCGCGGTCGCAGCGATCCCCGCCCGAGTGTCGACCGCGCGGTCAC
>JBDTVA010000239.1:0-3411 GCA_040007455.1 Actinomycetota bacterium
GACAACGCGGGCCTGACGCCGGTCGACCCGAAGTCCCCGAACGCCGAGGCGATCAGCGACACCTACTACCTCCTGCTCGTGGTGACCGGCTTCGTCTTCTTCGCGGTCGAGGCCGCGCTCGTCGTGTTCCTGATCAAGTACCGTCGGCGCGACCGGCCGGTCGACGCGGAAGGCCCGCAGATCCACGGCAACACGCGGCTCGAAATCCTGTGGACGATCGTGCCCGTCGTCCTGGTCACCATCGTCGTCGGCTTCGTCTTCTACAAGTTGCCCGAGGTGAGCGACGTGACGAGGGCGGCGAGCGAGCCGGCGAACGAGCCGAACATCGTGATCGACGTCGCGGGCCGCCAGTTCTACTGGGAGTTCCGCTACCCCGACGGGCGCATCACCTACGACACGATGGTCGTCCCGGTCGACCGGACGGTCGAGCTGAACGTGACTGCACCCGACTTCGACGTGATCCACTCATGGTGGATCCCCGCGCTCGGCGGGAAGATCGACGCGATCCCGGGGAAGCTCAACCACACCTGGTTCCGCGCGGAGGAGGAGGGCGAGTACGAGGGGAGCTGCACGGAGTTCTGCGGGCTGCAGCACGCGGAGATGCGGATGCTCGTGCGCGCCGTCGGCGCCGACGGGTACGACGCCGAGCTCACGCGCCTCGCGGGCAGCGGCCAGGCGCAGTTCGAGGCGGCCTGCGGAAAGTGCCACAACCTGAGCGGTCCGCGCCTCGTCGGTCCGACGCTCGGCGGGAGCCCGACGCTCGCGGACCGGGAGTCGCTCGCAACGCTCTTGCACAACGGCCGAAACCAGATGCCCGCGGTCGGGCGCGGCTGGACGGACGCGCAGCTCGACACACTCTTCGAGTACACGCGCCGCGCGGGAGCCGGGCAGTAGTGGCCGTCCGCGCCGAGCCGATCTACCCGGTCCCGTGGTACCACGGCCGCTTCGCGAGCTGGCTCGTGACGACCGACCACAAGCGGATCGGGCTGCTCTACATCTGGACGAGCCTCTTCTTCTTCCTCCTCGGCGGCGTGCTCGCGCTGCTCATGCGGACCGAGCTGCTGACGCCCGAGACCGCGGACGTCGTGAGCCGGCAGACCTACAACCAGCTCTTCACGATGCACGGCCTGACGATGGTGTTCCTCGTCATCGTCCCGATCCTGGCTGGGTTCGGCAACTTCCTCGTGCCGTTGATGATCGGCGCGCGGGACATGGTCTTCCCGCGCCTGAACGCCTTTTCGTACTGGACGTTCCTGCTGGGCGGCATCGTCCTGTACAGCTCGTGGTTCTCGGCCGGCGGCGCCGCGGACACCGGCTGGTACCTCTACCCGCCCTACGCTACGCGGACGGGGACGTCGGTCGACCTGACGATCCTTGCCCTGCATCTGCTCGCCGTCTCGTCGCTCGCCGGCGCGATCAACTTCGTCGCGACGGTCCACATGCTGCGCACCGCCGGCATGTCGTGGATGCGCATGCCGCTCTTCGTCTGGTCGATCTACACGTACGCGTGGATGCTGATCCTCGCGCTGCCCGCCGTCGCGGCGGCGCTGACGATGCTGCTGCTGGACCGGAAGGCGGGCACGCACTTCTTCCTGCCCGACGAGGGTGGAAACGCCGTGCTCTACCAGCACATGTTCTGGTTCTTCGGCCACCCCGAGGTCTACATCATGATCCTGCCGGCGTTCGGAATCGTCTCGGAGGTGATCCCGGTGTTCTCGCGCAAACCGATCTTCGGCTACACGGCGATGGCGTTCTCGTTGGTCGGGATCGCGTTCGTGTCGATGCTCGTCTGGGCGCACCACATGTTCGCCGTCGGCCTGCCGAACGTCCTGAACGGCTTCTTCATGATCGCGTCGGTGCTCGTCGGCGTGCCGACCGGCGTCAAGATCATCAACTGGCTCGCGACCCTCTGGCGCGGCAACGTCACCTTCGCGACGCCGATGCTCTTCGCGCTCGGCCTGATCTCGGTGTTCACGATCGGCGGGCTCACAGGGATCATGGTCGCCGCGTTCCCGTTCGACTGGCAGGTGCACGACACATACTTCATCGTCGCGCACATGCACTACGTCCTGTTCGGCGGCTCGATCTTCGGCATCTTCGCGGCCCTCTACTACTGGTGGCCGAAGCTGTTCGGGCGGATGCTCGGAGAGAGCCTCGGGAAGCTGAACTTCTGGCTCTACTTCATCGGCATCAACCTGACGTTCGGGCCGCAGCACTTCCTCGGCCTGCTCGGGATGCCGCGCCGAGTCGCGGGCTACCGCGACGACCCGTGGTGGGAGACCTGGAACGTCGTCTCGACGATCGGCTCCTTCCTTCTCGGCCTCGGCACGCTCGTGTTCCTCGTCAACGTCTGGCGCTCGCGGAAGGCCCGCCGGGTCGGGAACGACCCGTGGCTCGGCGACACGCTGGAGTGGTACACCACGTCACCTCCGCCCGACCACAACTTCGACAAGCTGCCGTACATCTCGAGCCCCCGCCCCTTGCGCGACCTTCGCCACCGGCTGCAGGAGGAGCTCAGGTGACCCCGGGTCCCTGGCTGCGCCTGTGCGGCCTCGGCGCGACCGCAGCGGCCGCCGCAACGGTGGCAAGCGGTTCGCTCGGGATCGCGCACCGTGCCCTCGCCGCGATCGCGCTCCCGCCGCTCGCCGCGCTCGTGATCGCGGCCTGGCGCGTGCACCCGCGGTTGCTGCCCTGGACGCTTGCGGGCCTCGTCTCCTTCCTCGTCGCGATCGGGACCTGGTGGGCCGGCGCGGCCCACGTGGCCGCCGCCGCCGTCGCGCTCGCGGTGCTCGCGACGGCCACCGTGCAGCTCTTCCGCGGCGAGCGCGTTCCCGCAGGATCGTGGCGGGACTACGTGACGCTGACGAAGCCGCGCATCATGTCGCTGCTCCTGCTGACGGGGGTCTGCGGGATGTTCGTGGGCGCAGGCGGAGTGCCGCCCGTCGTCGACGTCGCGGTGCTGCTCGTCGGCCTCGGGCTCGCGTGCGGCGGTGCGAGCGCGCTCAACCACGTCCTCGACGCGGACATCGACAAGCTGATGGGCAAACGCACGCGTTCTCGGCCTGTCGCGACGGGGCGGATCGCGCCCGAGCGCGCGCTCGAGTTCGGGCTCGCGCTCTCCGCGCTCTCGTTCGTGCTGCTCGCGAGCTTCGCCAACGTGCTCACCGCCGTGCTCGCGCTCGTCGGCAACCTCTTCTACGTCCTCGTCTACACGCGCTGGCTCAAGCGCACGACGCCGCAGAACATCGTGATCGGCGGCGCGGCGGGCGCGGTTCCACCGCTCGTCGGCTGGGCCGCGGCGACGGGCGACCTCACGCTCCCCGCGCTCGCGCTCTTTGCAATCGTCTTCTTCTGGACGCCGCCGCACTTCTGGGCGCTCGCGCTCCTGATCAAGCGCGACTACGAGGCGGC
>JBDTVA010000240.1:0-3406 GCA_040007455.1 Actinomycetota bacterium
CGTAGAGCTCGCGCGTCTCGGACTTCGAGAGCACCTCGTAGGCCTCGACGACCTCCCGAAACCGCACCTCGGCGTCCGGCGCGTCGGAGACATCGGGGTGCAGCTCCCGCGCCTTCCGCCGGAACGCACGCTTGATCTCGGCGTCGTCGGCGGAGCGCGCGATGCCGAGCAACTCGTAGTAGTCGCGCTTCGTCGTCGACATCCGGGGTCAGCGTAGCTCCGCCGTCAGTTGTCCTCGAAGACCCCTTCGACGAACCGCGAGAGCTCAAAGGCCGCCGAGCGGACCGAGCGGATTGCCTTCTCGTAGTCCATCCGCACGGGCCCGAGCAGCGAGACCGAGCCGAGCGTGCGGTTGCGGAGGCCGTAGCCCGCCCCGACGAGCGCGACGTCTCTCAGCGCCGGGTCCTCGAACTCGCCGCCGACGCGGACGAACGTCCGGGGCGAGTGCAGTGAACGACCGATCACCTCGAGCGCCGCCGCGCGCCGCTCGAGCAGCTGGAGCGCGCGCCGGCAGGCCTCGAGCTCGTCCTCGCGGAGCTCGCCGAGCAGACCGGCCGCTCCCCCGACGAACAGCTGCTGCTCCTCTTGCTCCAGCTCGACGAACGCGGGCCGCACGAGCGCGAGGAACGAACGCTCGCGCTGCGACAGCCCAGGGTCGTCGAAGCGTGCGCGCAGCACCCGCGTCCCGAGCTGGAGACCACCGACGCTCTCGCTCAGGTATTCCGCCGCCCAGCCGACGAGGCCCGAGTCGAGCGGTTCGCTCGTCGTGAAGATCCGCTTCGAGACGCCCCCGGTCGAGGTGATCACGACGACCATCGCGACGGTCGGCTGGAGCAGCAGGACCTCGACGTGCCGGACGGTCGCGGCCTCGAGCGGCGGGGCCGACACGAGCGCGAGCAGCCGCGTCATGTCGGAGAGCATTTCGGTCGTCTGCTGGAGCGCGGAGTCGATCTCCTTCGGCGCCGCGAGCTCGAGTCCCAGCCCTGCAGGACGCGGCTCGGGCTCGGTGAGCAGCTCGTTCGCGTAGTAGCGGTACCCCTCCTCCGTCGGAAGGCGTCCCGCGGAGGTGTACGGATGCGTCAACAGCCGCTGAGCCTCCAGCTCGGCGAGCTCCGCCCGCACGGTCGACGGCGACACGGGCAGGCCGCTTCGTTCGAGGAGCGTCCTCGAGCCGACGGGCTCGCCGGTCGCGACGTATTCCTCGACGACGCTTCGCAGGATCTCGCGCTGGCGGGTGCTCAGCTGAGGTGCGCCCGGCGGTGTCATGGGAAAAGGTTACGTCAGGAGGTCCGCCGTCACGCCTCCGCCGAGGAAGCGGCCGCGGCGGGTCAGCGCGATCGTGCGCTCGTCGTGACGGACGAGCCCGAGCCCGGTCAGACGCCGGAGCGCGCCGTCGTCGAGCGCTTCCTCGAGACCGGCGAGCGGCAGCGGCTCGTCGAGGCGCAGCCCGAGCATCACGTGCTCGCGCACGCGTGTGCCCTCGTCGATCGTCTCGAGCTCCCGAGCCGGCACAACGCCGTCGCGAACGGCCGCGACGTACGCCGGCAGGCGCGGCGTGTTTCGCCACCGGCGGCCGCCGATCGTCGAGACCGCTCCGATCCCGAGGCCGAGATAGTCGCGGCCTTCCCAGTACGCGAGGTTGTGGTGCGCGCGCAGGTCGCGCCCGTCAGACGGCGTCCGGCAGAAGTTCGCCGTCTCGTACCAGCGGTAGCCCGCGGCCGTCAGCTGCTCGACGACTCGCTCGAAGTAGTCCTCCATCGCGTCGGCCTGGCGTTCGAGCTCCGCCCCGTGCGCGTGCGTGAAGCGCGTTCCCGGCTTCGCCTCCAGCTCGTAGCAGGAGAGGTGCTCGGGCTCGAAACTCAGAGCGGTCGCGAGATCGCGCTCGAGGTCGGCGGTGCCCTGCCCCGGTATCCCGTAGACGAGATCGAGGTTGATGTTGTCGAAACCGGCATCCCGAAGAACGTAGACCGCACGCCTGACGTCGTCGCCGCTCGCACGGCGTTCGAGCACGTCCAGAAGTGCGGTGTTGAAGCTTTGTGCGCCGAGCGACACACGATTGACGCGGTTTCGTGACAGAAGCGCGGCCAGCTCGGGCGTGACAGTCTCGGGGTTGGCCTCGACGGTCACCTCTCGCGCGGCAGGAAGCGCGGCGAGCAGTCGCTCCAACGCACCCTTCTCGGTGAAGGTCGGCGTGCCGCCTCCGAGGAAGATCGTGTCGAGCTCCACGTCGAGCAGCCCCGCCTCGAGCTCGAGCTCGCGCAGCACCGCATCGACGTACGCGTCGTGCTCGCCGTGCCGCCCGACCACCGTGACGAAGTCGCAATAGCCGCAGCGATGCGCGCAGAACGGCAGATGGACGTAGAGGTGGCGAACGCCGCTCACTTCTTGCCGTCCCCGATGTTGAGGACCGCGAGGAACGCCTCCTGCGGCACTTCGACGGCTCCAACCTGCTTCATCCGCTTTTTGCCCTTCTTCTGGTTCTCGAGCAGCTTGCGCTTGCGCGTGATGTCGCCGCCGTAGCACTTCGCGAGCACATCCTTACGGCGGGCCTTGACCGTCTCGCGCGCGATCACTCGTGCGCCGATCGCCGCCTGGATCGCGACGTCGAACATCTGGCGCGGGATCTCTTTCTTCAGTTGCTCGACGAGCGCGCGGCCGCGGTCATACGCGAACTCTCGGTGGATGATCAGCGACAGCGCGTCGACCGGCTCACCCGCAACGAGCACGTCGACGCGCACGAGGGTCCCGGGTCGGAAGCCGACGTAGTCGTAGTCGAAGCTCGCGTACCCCCGCGTGCGCGACTTCAGCTGGTCGTAGTAGTCGAGCACGATCTCTCCGAGGGGCAACTCGTACGTCAGGTGCACACGCTCGGGCGAGAGGTACTCCATGTGGTCGAACTTGCCGCGACGGTCGTTGTTCAGCTCCATCACCTGGCCGACGTACTCCTTGGGGACGATGATCGACGCCTTCACGTACGGCTCCTCGACCTCGTCGAACTCGTCCGGCATGTCGGCCGGGCTGTGCACCTCGCGCCACTCGCCGTTTCGCTCGAGCACGCGATAGGCGACGTTCGGAGCGGTCACGAGCAGGTCGAGGTCGAACTCGCGCTCGAGCCGCTCGCGCACGATCTCCATGTGCAGCAGCCCGAGGAAGCCGCTGCGGAACCCGAAGCCGAGCGCCTGCGACGTCTCCGGCTCGTAGAAGAGCGCGGCGTCGTTCAGCTTCAGCCGTTCGAGTGCGTCGCGCAACTCGGGGTACTGGTCGGAGTCCGTCGGGAAGAGGCCCGCGAACACCATGGGCTTCACGTCCTTGTAACCCGGCAAGGGCTCGACCGCGCCGCCGGTCTCGGTGGTGAGCGTGTCGCCGACGCGGAGCTCGGAGACGTCCTTGAGCCCGGTGATCACGT
>JBDTVA010000241.1:0-3395 GCA_040007455.1 Actinomycetota bacterium
ACACCGCGTTCCCCGGCATCCCGTTCGGCGGCTACAAGCAGTCGGGCTTCGGCCGCGAGCTCGGCCTCGACACGCTCGAGCTCTACCTCGAGACGAAGAGCGTGCTCGTCTCGACGAGCGCGAGGCCGTTCAACCCCTTCCAGCTGTAGTAGAGCACCTCATCGTGAGAGGACCTCGCTCCCGCTACCGCTGGGCGGTGCTCGCCGCGGGCACGGCGGCGCAGGCGAGCTTCTCGACGATCACGCTCGGCCTGCCGGCGATGGCGCCCGCGCTTCGCGAGGAGTACGGCCTGGGGCTGCAGGGTGTCGGGCTCTTCCTCGCGGCGGAGTGGGTCGGGCTCACGTTCGCGCTGCTCCCGTGGGGGCTTGTCACCGACCGCATCGGCGAGCGTCGCGCTCTCGCGATCGGCCTCGCGTGCTGCGGCGTCCTCGTGGCTTCGATGGCTCTGCTCGAGTCGGCGCTCGCGGCGGGCGTCGTGCTCGCGATCGCCGCGGCGGCCGGTGCCAGCGTGCAGTCGGCGAGCGGGCGCGCGGTGATGCAGTGGTTCGGCCCGAGCGAGCGAGGCCTCGCGTTCGGTGTGCGGCAGACGGCCGTTCCGGTCGGCGGCGTGATCGGTGCGCTCGTGCTGCCACGCCTCGCCGAGTCGTCGGGCGTCGGCGCCGCGTTCGTCTTCCTCGGCGGGTTCTGCCTCCTCACCGCTTTGATCGGCTACGCCGTCGTGCGTGAGCTACCGAGCGAAGGCGTGCAGCCCGCGGAGATCGAGTGGACGCTGCGCGACCGGCGCCTCTGGTTGCTCTCCGGTGGCAGTGGTCTCTACGTGACCGCGCAGATGGTGCTCTTCAGCTTCCTCGTCCTCTACCTCCACGACGAGCGCGGCTACTCGGCCGCCGGCGCGGCCGGCGTGCTCGCCGCGTCGCAGGCGGTCGCGATGGCCTTCCGGATCGGCGCGGGCCGCTGGTCCGACGTGATCGGCTCGCGGATCGTGCCGCTGCGGCGGATCGGGCTCGCGACGACGATCGTCTTCGCGGCCGCGGCGATCCTGCTCGACGCGTCGAACGCGGTCGTGGTGCCGCTCCTCGTGCTCGCGACCGCGCTGTCCGCTGCGTGGAACGGGCTCTCGTTCGTCGCAGCGGCCGAGCTCGCCGGCACGGCGCGAAGCGGTGCGGCGATCGGGTTCCAGCAGACCGTGCTCTCCGTGTCGGGTGTGGTCGTCCCACCGCTCTTCGCGACGCTCGTCGCGTTCAGTTCGTGGCGCACCGGGTTCGCGATCGCCGCGCTCGCCCCGCTCGCCGGGTGGGTGCTCCTCGGCCGCGTCCGGGCCTGACTACTTCCGCAGGGAGAGCGCTGCCCCTACGGCGAGGAGCGCGATCCCGAGCGCGCGCTCCCAGCTGATCGGGATCTGCTCGAGCCCGAAGAGGCCGAAGCGGTCGATCGCCACGCCCATCGCCAGCTGACCGGCGATCAGCAGCCCGATCGTCGCGGCCGCGCCGATCCGCGGCGATGCGTAGGTGATCGAGAGGATCACGATCAGCCCCATCAAGCCGGCTGCCCAGAGCCAGAGCGGCGCGCGCATGCCGTCGGCATAGCCAGAGATGGTCTGACGGGCCGCGAGCAGGACTGCGCACGACAGCACCGCGGTCACGAGGGTCGTGAAGGCGAGCGCCTCGAAGACGCCGACTCGCTCGCCGAAGCGGCCCATGATCGCCACCTGGACCGAGCCCGCGAGGCCCGCGACGGCGGTCATCGCGACGGCGAGTGCTGTCCCTCCCGACACGGCGGCAAGCTTAAGCTCTCGGGGTCGATGTCAAGGGAGGTCTTGTGATCCGCGTCTTCGTCCTCTACGAGCAGTCGCCGGACCCTGAGCGCTACGAGCGGCACGCGGAGCTGTGCCGCAAGGTGCCCGGGAGCACATTCCGTCACGGGCCGGTGTTCGGCGCGCCGAGGGGAGAGCCGAAGTACCCCTACTACGCAGAGTGGGAGTTCGCCGATCGCGACGCCTTCGAGGCCGCCGGCCGGACCGAAGAGTTCATGGCCACCGGCAAGGACGCGATGGAGATGGGCATCCCGTTCCACGTCCACTTCGCGGACCTCTCGTGACCGAGCCGGACTACCCCGCGCCGCGCGATCCGGCCGACCTCGGCTTCGAGCGGATCGTCTACGAGAAGGCGTACCCGCGCGCGACGATCACGTTCAACCGGCCCGACCGCCTGAACGCGTTCGACTTCCAGATGCTGCGCGAGCTCGCGCGCGCCTGCGAGGACGCGTCATGGGACGATCAGATCCGTGTCGTCGTCCTGACGGGAACAGGCCGCGCGTTTTGCGTCGGCGCTGACCTGAAGTCGTGGGCCGAGAGCTACCTCGGCAAGCCGAACGAGTACTGGAAGTGGTTCGGCGCGTTCAAGGACGCGCACGACCGCCTGCGCGAGATCGGCAAGCCGACGCTCGCGCGGATCAACGGGGTGTGCGTCGGCGGCGGGAACGAGCTCCAGATGGCGTGCGACCTCGCGGTGATGACGGACGACGCGTTCATCCGCCATGTCGGGCCGGAGCACGGGTCGGTGCCGGCGGGGGGCGCGACGCAGTGGCTGACGCTCTTCGTCGGCGAGCGCCGCGCGCGCGAGATCGTCCTCATGTGCGAGCCGATTCCCGCGAAGACGTGCGAGGAGTGGGGGCTCGTGAACTGGGCCGTCCCCGCGGCGGAGCTCGACGCGAAGGTCGACGCGGTCGTCGAGAACCTCGCGCGCAAGCTCCCGCAGACGACGCGCTACGCGAAGCAGCACCTGAACTTCTGGAAGGACCTCGCCTGGCACGAGACGATCAACCACGCCCGCGACTGGCTCGCCCTGTCGATGGCGACGGAGGAGCCGCAGGCTGCGGTGAAGAGGTTCCTGGAGAAGAGCGATGGCTGAGGGCCTGCGCGACACGCTGGATGAGTGGACTCGTGCAGTCGTCGACCGCGACACGGCCGCAGCCGAAGCCGTGCTTGCCGAGACGTTCGTCCTGACGAGCACCGGCGGCGTCGCGCCGGAGATGAAGCGGGGCGAGTGGCTGGCGAGCTTGCCGTCCATCGACTCGCGGTCGCTCGAGGTGCTCGAGTACGAGGAGCGAACGTTCGGGGACGTCGGAGTCACGCGCACGATCCAGCGCTGGAGTGCGCAGCGCGGCGACCGCGACATCAGCGGCGACTACGCGATCGTTGATGTCTTCGAGCGCAATGACGGATCGTGGCGTGCCGCCTGGCGCGTGTCGAGGAAGGTCGCGTGAGCCTCGTCCTGACCGAACGCGACGGCCCGGTGACGCTCGTCACGATGAACCGGCCCGAGCGCCTGAACGCGCTGAGCGACGAGCTGATCGGGCTCGTCGTCGACGCGCTCGAGGAAGCCGACCGCGACGAG
>JBDTVA010000242.1:0-3393 GCA_040007455.1 Actinomycetota bacterium
GTGCGCAGCCCGAGCTCTGACGCGATCGGGCGTATCGCTGCGGTGACGAAAGCGATGTGCTCGTCGAGCTCGACGCCGAGCTCCTCGGCGCTCTTGAAGACGTCGTCGCGATTGACTCCGGCGGCGAACGACGGCTGCTTCAGCTTCTTCCGCACCGACTTCGGCTCCAAGGTCTCGATCCCGTCGGGTCGAACGAGTCCGCACGCATGGATGAACCCGGAGAGCTCGTCGCAGGCGAAGAGCGTCAGCTTGAGCGGTGTGTCGCGCGGCAGCGACAGGTGCTCGGCGTGCGACAGCACGGCCTCGATCAGCTCCTCGGGGTAGCCCTGCTCTCGCAGGATCGGCGCACCGTCCTGCGGATGCTTGTCCAGCGTGGGGTGGATCTCGTAGTCGAAGTCGTGCAAGAGCGCCGTCGCGCGCCAGAACTCCTCGTCTTCCCCGAGCTTCTGCGCGTAGGCGCCGACCGCCGCCTCCACCGCGAGCGCGTGTCGCCTCAGGGCTTCGCTCTGCGTGTACTCGGTCAGCGTCTGCCAGGCGCGTTCACGGGTCACGTCCACAAGGGCGCTATCCTAGCCCGCCTCCGATGACCCACATGCTCGCCGAGACGGTCGCCGAGTCCTTCGTGATCGAGGGAGGAAGGCCCCTGAACGGCCGTGTGCGCGCCGCAGGGAACAAGAACGGTGCACTGCCGATCCTCGCCGCGACCCTGCTCGCCTCCGAACCCGTCACGCTGACGAACGTCCCCCGGATCCGCGACGTGGAGACGATGGTCGAGCTGCTGGACAACCTCGGCGCAGACGTGGAGTGGATCGGCCCGAACGAGGTGACGGTCGACGGGACGCACGTGACGAAGACCGACGTCGACCCGGGCCTCGCGACGCGTATCCGCGCGTCCTTCCTCGTCGCGGGTCCACTGATCGCGCGCTTCGGACGCGCTCTCCTGCCGCCGCCGGGCGGCGACGTGATCGGACGCCGGCGGCTCGACGTCCACATCCACGCGTTCGAGCAACTCGGTGCGACCGTCACGATCGACCGCGCGTTCGAGTTCCAGGCGGAGCGGCTGCGCGGCAAGCACGTCTTTCTCGACGAGGCGAGCGTGATGGGGACGGAGAACGCCGTCATGGCCGCGGTGCTCGCCGAGGGCGAGACCGTGATCGGTAACGCGGCGTGCGAGCCGCACGTTCAGGATCTTTGCCGATTCCTCGTCTCGCTCGGTGCACAGATCGAGGGGATCGAGTCGAACGTGCTTCGCATCCGCGGCGTCGAACGACTCGGCGGCGGCGAGTACCGGATTGCGCCGGAACACATCGAGGTCGCGAGCTTCATCGGCCTGGCCGCCGTCACCGGCGGCGATCTCTGGATCGACGACACGTCGCCCGAGGACCTCGTGCCGATCCTCCCGCACCTCGCAAGGCTTGGCGTCCGCGTCGAGATCGACGGGACGAGCGTGCACGTGCCGCCGGGCCAGGACCTCCTCGTGCAGGACGACCTCGGCGACCAGATCCCCAAGATCGAAGACGGCCCGTGGCCGGCCTTCCCCGCAGACCTGACGTCGATCGCGCTCGCGGTCGCGACGCAGGCGAAGGGGACGATCCTGATCTTCGAGAAGATGTTCGAGAACCGCCTCTTCTTCGTCGACAAGCTCGTCGGGATGGGAGCACGGATCATCCTCTGCGACCCACATCGCGCCGTCGTGACGGGGCCGGCGAAGCTCTACGGCGAGCGGATGGACAGCCCCGACATCCGTGCCGGCATGGCGATGCTGATCGCGAGCCTCTGTGCGGAAGGCACGTCGACCATCGGCAACGTCGGGCAGATCGATCGCGGCTACGAGCGGATCGACGAGCGTCTGCGCGCGCTCGGCGCCCGCATCGAGCGCGTCGCGGACTAAACGCTCGATGTGAATTCGCGTCGCGGACCCGCGGGAGCGGATTCGCGACTTGCGCAGCTACGGGCGCGAAGCGAGCGCGAGCGCGACCGCCGCGCCCACGTCGAGCACGCCGTAACCGAGGCGCGGGTTCCAGCGGCCCTGGCCCGACGCGGTTCCCTTCAGGTAGTCGGCGACGTCGCTTGCGCTGAGCGCCGGGTTCGCCGTCCACACGAGCACAGCTGCACCGGCGACCTGCGGCGCCGAGTACGACGTGCCGCTTCCGAAGCCGTACAGCCCCTCGCGCGAACCGGGGAGCGCGACGCGTGGGTAGTCGCGGCGTGAGCTGAGCTCCGACACCGCGCCGAACACCGCCTCGCCGGGTGCAACCAGGGAGAGGTGACTCCCGGTGTTGGAGAACGCTGCCCGCGTCCCGTCCCGCCTGGACGCGCCCACTGCGAGCCCGCGCCCTCCGTGCCCGCGCGAGCTCACGGGCTGAAGGAGCGCAGCCGGGTAGTGAACGGGGTTTCCGTTTCGGAAGTCGTTGCCGATGGCCGCGATCAGCAACACGCCGTGCTCTGCTGCGTAGTCGATCGCGCGGCGCTCGGTCGTCGAGGTCGACGGTCCGCCGAAGGAGAGGTTGATCACACGAGCGCCCTGGTCGACCGCGTAGACGATTGCCGCGGCCTCGTCGACATCGGTCAGGCCGTCCCGTCCGGTCGAGGTCCTCACGACGAGCAGGTTCGCGTCGCCGCTGAAGCCGGCGATGCCTTCGCCGTTCGTCGTGGAGCCCGCCGCGAGCGACGCGACGAAGGTGCCGTGGCCGTGTACGTCCGCAACATCTTCCGCCTGCGTGCGAATGTCGAACGCGAACGGCGACTTCGCAGCGAGATCGGGAGCGCGCAAGTCCGCGCCGGTGTCGATCACCGCGATCGTGATCGCGCTCGCCGCCCGACGAACGCTCTCGGGGACAGTGTCGGCGTGGGCGGCGGCGTACTGCCATTCGAAGGCGCCGTGCGCGTTCGCCCTCGCAAGGCCCGGCTCGGCCGCCCGCGTTCGAGTCGCGGGGCGCTCCAGGAACGAAATCCCGGGTGATCCGGCCAGCAGCTCCGCAATGAGACCCGAACCGGACACCTCCGCGACGTGAATGTGCGGCAGACGGCGCAGGACGCGGCCCCCGGCGTGGGAGACGGCCGCGTCGAGAGCGGCTTCGCTCGAATACCCGACCGTGATCGGCCCTCGGATCGAGGGTCCGCGCTCGGCTGTCGCCGCAGAGGCGACGGGCGCGATGAGGAGGACGAATGAGGCCGCCCAGGCGAGCGCGGCAAGCCGCAGAGGCGAGGCCATCGGGTCGGACCGTAAACCGGAACGGGTAGCCGGACTACCCCTAAATGGGTCAGTTCTTCCGGCACGGGTGACGTGCTCCGCTCGAAAGGGTGAGTCCGCCGTGGGCGCTGCGATAGCCTCCGCGCGATGACGGCGATCGAGCGCGAAGGTGAGGCGCAGAGCCTCGTCCGCGTCACCGT
>JBDTVA010000243.1:0-3389 GCA_040007455.1 Actinomycetota bacterium
TGCAGCAGCTGTCGCAGCTCTACAACACGTTCCTCTCCGCGACCGCGGCGCTCGACAAGATCATCGGCGTCCTCGACGAGGAGCCGGAGGTCGTCGACCGGCCCGGCGCGACGGCGCTCGCGCAGATCGACGGCCACGTCGCCTTCGAGGGCGTCCGGTTCACGTACGGACGCGGCGACGAGGTACTGCACGGCATCGACCTCGACGTTCCCGCCGGCACGACCGTCGCCCTCGTCGGCCACACGGGCGCGGGCAAGTCGACGATCGCGAAGCTGCTCGCCCGCTTCTACGAGCCGACGCATGGCCGCCTGACGATCGACGGCGTCGACCTGAACGACGTCACGCAGTCCTCGCTTCGCCGGCAGCTCGGCGTCGTCCCGCAGGAAGGCTTCCTCTTCGCGGGCACCGTCGCCGAGAACATCGCGTTCGGGAAGCCCGATGCCACAGCCGACGAGATCGTCCGCGCCGCGCAGACGGTCGGCGCACACGACTTCATCCTGCGGCTCGAGGACGGCTACGAGACCCAGCTCGGCGAGCGCGGCACGCGCCTCTCGCTCGGTCAGCGGCAGCTCGTCGCGTTCGCCCGCGCGCTCCTCGCCGACCCGCGGATCCTCATCCTCGACGAGGCGACGTCGTCGGTCGACATCGGCACCGAGCGCCGCATCGAGGAGGCGCTGCACGTGCTGCTCTCCGACCGAACCGCGTTCATCATCGCCCACCGGCTCTCGACCATCCGTGACGCGGATCTCATCGTCGTGCTCGAGCACGGGCGCGTCATCGAGCAAGGCTCGCACGACGAGCTGCTCGCAGCACGCGGCCTGTATACGTCGCTCTACGGCGACTGGGCGTCCGACGCCGCGTAGGCCTTCGCCATCTCGATCCGCTGCATGATCGTCGGATGGTTCTCGAGCATGACGTAGTCCCACGTCGGCGGGTCCGGCTCGCTCAACGTCGTCGGCACAAACGTCTCGAAGAGCGCCTGCGCCGCCTTTGGGTCGTGCGTCGCGCGCAGCGCCGACCAGTCGGCCTCGGCCTCCATGTGCCGCGTGACGACGTTCTGGAGCGGCTGCGCGACGAGGTTCAGCGCAACGAGGACGAGCAGCGAGAACGGCACCGCCTCGGGCACCCGCATCCCGCCGCGCCGCCGCGTTCCGGCCGCGATCAGGAACGCGCCCGGGAACGCGAAGAGCGCGTACCAGCCGACGCTCCGCCAGATGTGGTTGTGGGCGAGGTGGCCGAGCTCGTGCGCGATCACGACCTCGACCTCACGCTGCGTGAACGGCGGTTCGATGATCGTGTCCCAGAGGAAGACGCGCCGGCTCGGGCCGAGCCCCGTCGCAACCGCATTTGGCTCGTTCATGCCCGTGACGACCTTGACCGGGACATGCCGCACGTGCTCGATGCGCTCGAGGCGCACCGTCGCGGCGCGGAGCTCCGGGCTCTCGAGCCGCTGCCCACCGAGCAGGTACGGCGTCACGAACGAGAACAGCAGCGCGAGCCCGACGAAGCACGGCGCCGCGGGCAGCCACCACCAGTCGCCGACCTTGCCGGCGAGCCCCATCACGATCGCGAGTGCGAAGCAGAGGAAGACGAACTTACCGCCGAGCGCGAGCCAGTTCCCGATCGTCACTTGCGCATAGCTCACCGTCGTCAAGCCGGAGTGGCGCGCCCACCACACCTCGAGCACGGAGAACGGCAGCTGCACGGCCCAAACGAGCGCGAAGCCGAGCATCCCGAGCAGCATCCCGGTGCCCATGCGGCCGGCCGCCGATTCGCGCGCCCAGCGGACGCCGAACCGCGCGAAGACGGCGAGTGCGGCGAGCTGCGCGATCGTCGTCAGCACCCAGAGCCAGCGCGCGCCGCGCGCGTACGACGCGGCATCGCGCAGCTCCTGTGCCGAGAAGTACGCGCGAGGGTCGAGATGCTGAAGCTGGAGCCCCGGCACGCTCGAGTGCCAGAGCAGCACCGCGCCGACCGCCCACGCCGCAGCGAGCGCGGCCGCGACGGCCGCGCTCACCGCGATGCGCGTACTCACGCCGCTTCGTACGTCTGCTGCGGCTCATCCGCACCCTCGAGCGGGCTCGCGTGCGGGTACTGCTCGGTCAGGAGATAGAGGTATGCGTTCAGCTGCGCCGCGTAGCGAAGCGCGTAGGCGGACAGGTTGCGGAGGCCCCACGGCGCCGAGCCGGTGCCGAGGGCGACGAACCACGTCAGGATCGCCGCGACCGCGAGCGCCCAGCCGAGCACGGCGTTCACTGCGAAGGCCGGGATCGCAAGGATGATCCGGAAGCCCGTGACCCAGCGGTTCTGCTCCTGCCGCTCCGGGAGTACGACGTCGAGCGGGTACCGGCCGGGCTCGCCGGTGAAGCCCGGGAACGGGTTCGCCGCGAGCGAGACGAACGCGTACACGTGCAGCGTGTACCGCACGTACGCGGAGAGGAAGCGGTGGAACCCACGCGCCGGCGTGCCGGTGAAGAGCGTCACGAACCAGTTGAGGATCCCGACGATGATCGCCGCGACCGTCCAGAGCTCGAGCCAGACGATGTGCGGGATCGCGAGCGGCAGCCGGAAAAAGACGAGCACGCGCGAATGCCGCAGGTCGTGCGCGTCACCGACGACGTAGACCGGATGCTGCGGCGGCCGCGCGACCGTGACGAGCATCGCGGTCGGGTCAGCGTTTGGGTAGCGGTCGGTGATGAGCAGCAGGTACGCCAGCGTCTGGGCGCTGTAGCCCACGCCGTACGCGCCGGCGTCGCGCAGCCCTTTCGGCATGCTGCCGCGGGCGAGGATCGCGAACCACCCGAGGAAGCCACACACGCTCGAGAGCGCACCGCCTGCGCCCGCGGAGTACGTCTTGCCCTTGCTCGCGTACGAGCTGCTGAACGCGCCTGACCCGCCGAGCGTCGCGGACACGAGGAATGCGGGGATCGCGAGGAAGACCCGCACGAGCGTCTTCAAACGGTCCTGGGGCGCCGGCGGCGGCAGCTTGATGTCAACCGGGTACTCGCCTTCCTCGCCCACGAAGCCCGGATAGGGGTTCGCGACGAGCCAGATGTACGCGTTCAGATGCGCGGCGTAGCGGACGTACCGAGAGAGGAAGCCGTGCAGCCCCGCGGGGGGCGTTCCGGTCGCGAGCGTGGCCACCCAGTTGGCGATCGCGGCGAAGAAGACCGCGATACCCCAGAGGAACAGCCAGACGACATGGGGGATCGCAAGCAGCAGCCGGAAGAAGACCGTGAGCCGGTTTCGCTGCAAGTCGTCCTCGACGACAAGTTGGACAGGATGCTCGTTCATGCCTGGAATCTATGGTCTCAGGTGGACGTACACTCCCGACGATGGCGATCGACAAGGAAACGGCTGAGCGAATCGACCAGCCGATCGCCGCGGAG
>JBDTVA010000244.1:0-3373 GCA_040007455.1 Actinomycetota bacterium
ACGCGAACCTGCGCAAGCTCGCGCGGCTCGCGCGCTCCTACGAGGAGCTGCGCGGTCCTAACCTCGAGGGGTTCGTCCGCTTCGTCCGCGACCAGGAAGCCGTCGGTGCGAAAGAGCTCGAGGCGGTCGCGGAGGAGGAGGGCTCGGACTCGGTGCGGCTGCTCACCATCCACGCTGCGAAGGGGCTCGAGTTCAAGGTCGTCGTCGTCGCCGACGCGGGACGAGACAAACGCGCGCCCGACGGCGACGAGATCCTCGCGCTCTCCGACGGGCGCTTCGGCTTCAAGGTCGCCGACCCGGCGACGAGCAAGCGGCGCGGTGCTTTCGACTACGACGAGGTGCGGCAGGCACGGGAGGAGGAGGACCGCGCTGAGCGGCTCCGCCTCTACTACGTCGCGATGACGCGCGCCGTCGACCGGCTGATCGTCTCGGGCGCGATCGACCGCGAGAGCACGGCCGACCGCTCGACGCCGATGGGCTGGGTGCTCCAGCGGCTCGAGGCCGCCGAGGAGCTCGCCGCCGCAGACGGCGCACCGCTCGAGCTCGTCCGCGGCGACGCGCTCGTGCAGGTTCGCTTCGACCGGTACCGCGAAGAGCCCGAGGCGCTCGAGGAGGCAGGCGAGCCTGGCCAGCTCGAGTTGTTCACGGAGGGCGCGGTCGAGCCGCTGCCACCGCCGGCACCGACGCTGCCCGAGCTCCACGCGATCCCCGAGCCCGCGCTCCACCACGTCCGCCGCCTCTCGTTCACCGCTCTCTCGCTGTTCGAGACGTGCTCGTACCGCTACTTCGCCGAGCGCGTCGCAGGCATGCGCTCGCTCGACGTCGCGCCTGTGGGTCACGAGGGACTGTCGGGCACGGCGATCGGCAGCGCCGTGCACGGCGAGCTCGAGCACGTCGACCTCGCAGTGCCGGCACTCCCATCTGGCTGGGAGGAACGCGTCCGCGACGCGTACCCGCGCGCGACCGACGACGAGGTCGGGCGGATCCGGAGCCTGATCGAGGCGTACTGCACGTCGGAGCTCGCGGCCCGCGTGGCCGGTCTCGACGGCGTCGCGAAGGAGCGGCATTTCACCTTCGAGCACGACGGCGTGCTCCTGCACGGCTTCCTCGACACCTACCACCACGCCGGCGAACGCGCGCTTGTCGTGGACTACAAGTCGAACCTGCTGGATGGGCAAGAGCCGGCCGAGATCGTCGCGCACTCGTACGAGCTCCAACGGCTCGTCTACGCGCTCGCGTGCTTCCGTGCAGGCGCCGGCGAGGTGGAGGTCGCGTACCTGTTCCTCGAACGGCCGGACGAGCCAGTGGTCATTACCTTCACGCGCGCCCAGGTCGCCGAGCTCGAGGCCGAGCTCTCCGCGTCGATCGCCCGCCTGCGCGCGGGGGAGTTCCGGCCGACGCCGAGCGAGTACGCCTGTGCCGGCTGCCCTGCGCTCGACGTCGTCTGCGCCGGACCCAGGCTGCCGTACCAGCCGGTTGCGAGCGACGCCGCCGCGGCGCTTGCGTAGTGCGTAGCTTCGTCGCGGAGGCGCGCCGCCGCGTCCCCGGCCGGAAGCGCGAGCGGGTCCGGGAGATCGTCGACCGCCTAGCGCGCGAGCACCAGGACGCGACGATCGCGCTCACGTTCCGCTCCCCGCTGGAGCTCCTCGTCTCCGTCATGCTCTCCGCGCAGACGACCGACGTGAACGTCAACCGCGTCACGCAGACGCTGTTCGAGAAGTATCACCGACCCGAGGACTACCTGGCGGTGGCGCAGGAGGAGCTCGAGCGAGACATCTTCGCGACGGGTTTCTACCGGCAGAAGTCCAAGGCGATCCGCGGGACGATGCGGATGCTGCTCGAGGAATTCGACGGGGAGGTGCCGCGCACGCTCGACGAGCTGACGCGGCTACCCGGCGTCGCCCGCAAGACGGCGAACGTCGTCGCCGCCGAGCTCGGAAGCCCGCAAGGCATCGTCGTCGACACGCACGTGCGACGGCTCGCCCAGCGGCTCGGGCTGACGAAGGAGGAGGACCCGGTCAAGATCGAGCGCGACCTGATGAAGCTCGTGCCGCGTGAGGACTGGGGGCGCTTTCCGCACCTGTTGATCTGGCACGGCAGGCGCGTGTGCGTCGCGCGCAACCCGCGCTGCGAGGTCTGCGTGCTGAACGACCTCTGCCCGTCGAGCCGCGTGTAGCTGCGGCTACCGCGGGGACAGCGCCACGAGCAGTCCGCCGTCCTCGTCGTAGGCGGGGAAGACGTCGGCGGTGACGGTCTTGTCGATCCCCGCCCGCGTGCGAAGCGCAAGTCGCTCACCGAGTCGTCGCACGCCCCACTCGAGCGCGACGGCGACCGGGTTCTCGACACCGTCACCGCCGCGAAGCCCGAGCGCGTCGACGAGATCCCGTCCGATCAGCTCGGGCTCCTGGTAGCCGGTCAGCTCGAAGACACCCTTGCCCGTGGCGAGCACACGCGCGTCGCGGTCGCAGACGACGAAGCCCGAACCGGGGGCGGGGTAGTAGTCGTCCATCAGCTCGAACAGGAAGCCGAACCCGCACCGCTGGCACGCGGCCGCCTCGTCGAGCAGACCCTCGCGGCCGTCGTGGTCGATCGACCGGCTCTGGCAGTTCGGGCAGATGAAGTACGGCACGCGTTCGTCAGGACTCGACGCGAGGCACGGCGAGCGCGTCGTGCAGGTGTCCCTCTTCGGCCGCGAGGAAGCGCTCGGCGTCGAGCGCGCCCATGCAGCCGGACCCGGCCGCGGTGACGGCCTGGCGGTACGTGTGGTCCTGGACGTCGCCGACGGCGAACACGCCCGGGACGTTGGTCTCCGTCGAGCGCGGGTTCGTGACCAGGTAGCCCGCTGCGTCGTGCTCGAGCTGGTCGACGAAGAGCTTCGTGTTCGGGTCGTGGCCGATCGCGACGAACAGCCCGTCGGTCGGATAGTCGATCACCTCGCCCGTCTCGACGTGCTCGAGTCGCACGCCGCTGAGCTTGCCCTCGTCGGCGCCGAGGACGTCGACGACGACGTACGGCGTGAGGAACTCGATCTTCTCGTGCGCGCGCGCCCGGTCGGTCATGATCTGCGACGCGCGAAACTCGTTGCGGCGGTGGATGATCGTGACCTTCGACGCGAAGCGCGTCAGGAACAGGGCCTCCTCCATCGCCGAGTCACCGCCACCGACGACCACGACCTCGCGGTCGCGGTAGAAGGCGCCGTCGCAGGTCGCGCAGTAGGTCACGCCGCGTCCCTGGAGTGCGACCTCGGACTCGAGCCCGAGCTGGCGGGCCTCTGCGCCGGTTGAGACGATCACCGTGCGCGCCTGGTACTCGTCGTCGCCGACCCAGACGCGGAAGGGGCGCTCGGAGAAGTCGACCTTCGTGACGTTGTCCG
>JBDTVA010000245.1:0-3327 GCA_040007455.1 Actinomycetota bacterium
CGCTCGAGGTGGACGACCTTGCGCTCTTGCGACTCGAGCAGCGTCACCTCGCGCTCCGGAAAGGCCACTGCCAGTGGAATCCCCGGCGAACCTCCGCCTGAGCCCACGTCCACGATCGGGCCGTCGAAGCGGCGGATCGCGTCGACCGCGGCGAGCGACCGCTCGACGTGCTCGCGCCACCCCTGCTCGAAGTCGTCGCTCGCAGTCAGCCCTGGCGTCGAGACGAGCGCCTCGACCCAGGCGACGAGCCGCGGGTCCCTACTCGGCGAGGACGACAACGAACCGGTTCGGCTCGGCGCCTTCGCTCGCGGTCTCGACGCCGGGGAACTCCTTCAACCGCAGGTGGACGATCTTGCGCTCGATCGACGTCATCGGCTCGAGCTCGGCGCGCCCGTCCTCGAGCGCGCGCTGAGCCGCCCGCACGGCCATGGTTTCGAGCGTCGCGCGCCGCCGGTCGCGATAGCCCGCGGCGTCGACGACCACGTCCTTTGCGCCTTCGGCGCCGCCGCGCCGCGCAACAGCGTTCGCGAGGTACTGGATCGCGTCGATCGTCTGCCCGTGCTTGCCGATCAGCAGACCGAGCTCCGCGCCGCCGCAGACGACGTGGATCGCCTCCTCGTCCTCGCGAACATCGACCCGGCAGCGAACGCCGATCCCGTCGGCGACACGCTCCACGAGCTCGCGCGCCTGCGCCGCCTGAGGGCTCTCGTCGCGCGACTCCGGCGCGGCGCTCTCGTCGACCACTGCCACGACCCGAGCCGGCATGTAGCCGACACCGAGCAGTCCGCGCTCCCCCTCGGTCAGCACCTGGAAGCGCACCACAGCCTTGTCGAGCCCCGGAGAGAGGTGCTCGAGCTCTCGCAGCGCCGCCCACTTCGCCTCGCCGACGGTCTCTCCCGTCGTCTCGACCCGAAGCGGCTCGTCGCTCATCGCTTCGCGCGCTTCTTCCTCTTGACGCGTCTCGGTGGAGCCGAGGCGACCGCCGGCGCTGCGGCGTCGGTCTTGGGTTTTCCGTCGCCGCCCCCGGGTGCCGTCCGTGAGCTCCGCTTCTCCGGAGTGACCGGCTTCGGCCGGAGCCTCCGCGTCACGAGCCCTTGACCCGTCGTCCAGAGGTTCGTCGTGACCCAGTAGATCATCAGCCCGGCAGGGAAGTTGATCACGAAGAAGAGGAAGATCAGCGGCAGCGCCAGCAGCAGGTAGCGCTGCATCTTGTCCATCGTCGACGACATGAAGTACGTCGACGCGGTCTGGCTCGCCGCGTAGAGGATCAGGAGAATGACCGCCGAGAGCGGGTCGGAGCTGAGCGGCTGGGTGATGTCCGGGACGAGGTTCCACAGCCATCCGAGTTCTGATCCCGGGTACTTCGGAAAAACGTCGCGCTCGAAGTTCTTCAGGACGAAGAAGAGCGAGAGGAAGACCGGGATCTGGAACAGGATCGGCAGGCACGACGACGCCGGGTTGATCTTGTTCTCCTTGTAGAACTTCATCAGCTCTTCCTGCTGCTTCGCCCGGTCCTGCTTGTAGCGCTGCTGGATCGCCTTCATCTCCGGGGCGTGGCGCTGGAGTCGCTGCATCGAGTGGATCTGCCGCACCGTCAGCGGGAGCAGGATCGTCCGGACGATCAGCGTCGTGACGACGATCGCCCACGCCCACGTCAGGCCGGGCGAGGTGTGCAGCCATTCGAGGAGCGCGGTGAGCGGGCGCTCGAGCGGCTCGAGGATGAAGAGGGGCGTCATCATGCGGGGTCGAAGCCTCCGTGGCTCCACGGGTTGCAGCGGAGCAGCCGCCAGCCGGCCTTCAGCGATCCTCTGGCGAGCCCGTGCTTGCGGAATGCGTCGAGCGCGTACTGCGAGCATGAGGGGTGGTACTTGCACGTCCCGGCGGGCACGAAGCGACCGAGCGTGAAGCGGTAGCCGTGCACGAGCGCTATGCCGACGAACCTCGGGCCGACGTATCTCATGCCGCAGCCTTCTGGAGAACCTCGTCGACCCGCTCCTGGAGCCAGTCGAAGCCGCGCGACTGGACTGCCTCCGGAAGCCCGGGCCGGGCGATCAAGACGTAGTCCTTCCCCTCGGGCACACGCTCGAGCATCGCGCGCCAGCTCTCGCGGAGCTGCCGCTTGAGGCGGTTGCGGACAACCGCGCCGCCGAGCTGCTTCGGCACCGCGATCCCGAGCCGCGGGTCCTCGGCGGTCTCCGGACGGTCGAACCAGTAGAGGACGAGGAAGCGCGTCGACACGGAACGTCCCTGACGGTAGACGGAGTCGAAGTCCCGCGAACGCGAGAGGCGATGGCGACGCTGCACGCCGCTCAGGCGGAGAGGCGCTTGCGGCCGCGCGCCCGGCGTCGCTTCAGGATCACGCGACCCGCGCGTGTCGACATGCGCGCGCGAAAGCCGTGCTTGCGCTTTCGACGACGAACGTTTGGCTGATAGGTGCGCTTCACGAAGAACTCGTTCGGGACAAAATTCGCGCCCCTTGCGGGGCGACCGGCCAGTATAGACAAGGGGTCGTGCACGACGTTTTCCACAGCACGAAGCGCCTGCAGAGGCAGGGAAAACGAGGCGCCGTCCACACCTGTGGAGAGTCGTGTGGGTGTTGCTGATCTCCCTGCAAATCGACCCCTTTTCGTCCAGAGGTGCGTGTGTTGTGACGACGCAGAGAGGCTGCTATTGTCGCTCGCTCGCACGCCCCCATGTGAAGGAGCTTCCCACCTCGGTGGAACACCAAGTCGAGCTGACTGCCGAGAGTCTTTGGGGCGAAGTCTCCAGTCGGCTCAGGGGGGCGTTGAACGACACCACGTACCGCACGTGGTTTGACGACGTCGAAGGTGAGGACCTCACCGACGACACGTTCGTTCTCCGAGTGCCGAACGACTTTGCTCGCGAATGGGTCGAGGGACACTTCCTCGGTCTGATCAAGGCCGCGGTCAAGGACTCGATCGGCCACGAGCGGCGTGTGAGCCTGCGCGTCGTCGAGGGGCACTCGACCGGCCTGCCGGAGCCGCTTCCCGCCGAGGTCGAGCGGCCGCCCAAGCGCGGCGAGGCCAGCATGAACCCGAAGTACACCTTCGACCTCTTCGTGATCGGCTCGTCGAACCGGTTCGCCCACGCGGCCGCGCTCGCGGTTGCGGAGGCGCCGGCGCAGGCCTACAACCCGCTCTTCATCTACGGGGAGACGGGGCTCGGCAAGACGCACCTGATGCAGGCAATCGCCCAGTACGTGATGCAGCACTCACGGGACCTGAGCGTCCGCTATGTCACGAGCGAAACCTTCATGAACGACTTCATCAACTCGCTCCGCGACAAGCGGATCGAGGGCTTCAAGCA
>JBDTVA010000246.1:0-3315 GCA_040007455.1 Actinomycetota bacterium
AGCGGATCGATCATCCGTTCGCGCACGTCGCCGTCCACCACCTCGCCGACGAGGTTCGGCCCGGCCGGAGAGAGCTCGTCGATCCCGGCGGCGCCGTGCACGACGAACGCACGGCGTGCGCCGAGACGCGCGAGCACGTCGGCGATCGTGCGCACCAACTCGGGCGCGTAGACGCCCACGACCTGCGCGCGCGCCCCCGCCGGGTTCGTCAGCGGGCCGAGCACGTTGAAGACGGTGCGCGTTGCGAGCTCCCGACGAACGGGCGCGGCGTGGCGCATCGCCGGGTGGTGCGTCGGCGCGAACATGAACCCGAAGCCGAGCTCGTCGATCGAGCGCGCGATCCGTTCCGGCGCGAGCTCGAGCTCGAACCCGAGTGCCTCGAGTACGTCCGCGGACCCTGACGAGGACGAGACCGCGCGGTTTCCGTGTTTCGCGACAGCGGCTCCTGCCGCTGCGGCGACGAGCGCGGCCGCGGTGGAGATGTTGAGCGTGTGCGCACCGTCGCCGCCGGTACCGGCCGTGTCGACGAGGTCGGCGCGCTCGGGGCGAACCGGCACCACGTGGGCCCGCATCGCCTCCGCGAAGCCTGCGATCTCGTCCGCGGTCTCGCCCTTCAGGCGGAGCGCGATCAGGAACCCGCCGATCTGCGCCGGGGTCGCCTCGCCGCGCATCACGCTGTCCATGACTTCGCGCGACTCGTCGCGGGTGAGGTCGCGGCGCTCGAGCAACTCCTGCAGCGCGTGCTGGATCATCGCGCCTCCAAGAAGTTCTTCGCGAGCACCGGCCCGAGCGGCGTCAGCACGGACTCCGGGTGAAACTGCACACCGTCGACGGGGAGCTCCCGGTGCCGGACGCCCATCACCTCTCCGTCCGCGGTGGTCGCCGAGATCTCGAGCTCGTCGGGCACGGTCGTGGCGGCGAGCGAGTGGTAGCGGCCCGCCTCGAAGCCGTCCGGGAGCCCCGCGAAGAGGCCGCGGCCGTCGTGGGTGACGCGCGCTGCCTTGCCGTGGACCAGCTCGCGCGCGAAGCCGACCTGGCCGCCGAACGCCTCGACGATCGCCTGGTGCCCGAGGCACACGCCGAGCGTGCGGGTATGCGGTGCGAGGCGGCGGACGACGTCGATCGTCGCACCGGCATCCGCCGGGCGTCCGGGGCCGGGGGAGACGACGAGGTGCGACGGCGCGAGCCGCTCCGCCTCGTCTGCGTCGAGCTCGTCGTTTCGGAGGACGACGACTTCGCAGCCGAGCTCGCCGAAGAGGTGCGCGAGGTTGTAGGTGAACGAGTCGTAGTTGTCGATGAGCAGGATCACGAGCGAGCCTCCGCGAGACGAATCGCTGTCTCGAGCGCGGCGAGCTTGTTCAGACACTCCTGCTGCTCGGCCTGCGGATCCGAGTCGGCGACGATGCCGGCGCCGGCCTGCAGGTAGGCGACGCCCTTGTGCAGCACGAGCGTGCGGATCGCGATGCAAGTGTCGAACGCCTCGCCGGGGATCGCGTAGCCGACCGCGCCGGCGTACGGGCCGCGTCGGTAGCCCTCGAGCTCGGAGATGATCTGCATCGCGCGCACCTTCGGCGCACCTGACACCGTGCCCGCGGGAAAGCACGCGCGCAGCAGGTCGAAGTGCGACACGCCCTCGCGCAGCTCGCCGGCGACCTCCGAGACGAGGTGCGTCACGTGCGAGAACTGCTCCGCCTCCATCATCCGCTCCACGCGGACGGTGCCCGGAACGCAGACGCGCGACAGGTCGTTGCGGCCGAGATCGACGAGCATCACGTGCTCGGCGCGGTCCTTCTCCGAGCCCAGCAGCCGCTCGGCGTCGCCGTCCCCGCGCAGGGTCGTGCCCGCGATCGGGTTGACGCTCGCGCGTCGGCCCTCGGCCTTGACGAGTGTCTCGGGCGAGGAGCCGACCAGCGCGAGGTCGTCGCCGAGCTCCAGGAGGAAGAGGTACGGCGACGGGTTGACACGGCGGAGCGAGCGGTAGAGCTGGATCGCGCCGGCGGACGTCGGCCGCTCGGCGCGCTGGGAGAGCACGATCTGGAACGCGTCGCCTGCGCGGATGTGATCCTTCGCGACGCCGACGATGCGCTCGTACTCGTGCCGGGAGGGAGTACGGCGGAGCGGCCCCGACACGCCACCGTTGTTACCAGGGATCTCTCCGAGCGGGCCGTCCAGGAGCGACTCGACCTGAGCGGGATCGCCGCAGAGCACCTCGGCCATCCCCGAGACGTGGTCGAAGCGAACAAGGATGTCGGCGACGACGAAGCGCGTCTCGGGGAGGTCGGGGCCTGCGTCGGGAAGCGAGACGGAGGGCTCGAGCTTCGCGGCGTGGTCGTAGGAGACGTAGCCGACGACCGGCCGCCCCGTCGCCTCGGCCTCGTCGACGTCGACGATCCGCGAGCCCGCGCCGACGAGCGAGTACCGGCCGAGGCGTCCGTGCTCGACCGACTCGAGCAGGAACGACGCGCGTCCGGTCCCGCGCAGGCGCAGGTATGCCCCGAGCGGGGTGAGGAGGTCGGTTGCGATGACGGTTTGTGCGATCACGTGTACGAAAAACGCCCCTTTCCGGGGCGGCTGTGGCGAGACGGGGATGTGGCTAGCGCGTCGCTAGCGCAGGCTCCCGCCCCGCTCTGAGCGCCATGCCCACCAGCTCTGCGGGGAAGGAGTCATCGATCGCAGGGTAGGGACCGTGTCTGGATCCGTCAAGGGTAGGCTCGCGGCGTGGCGCTGCCGTCCGTCCTTCGCTCGCTGCTCACGGCGCCGGGGCCGTCCGGCTACGAGAGCGCGCCGACGGCGGTGTGGCGTGAGGCCGCGTCGGCGTTCGCGGAGGTGACGGGCGACTCGCTCGGCTCCTCGATTGCGCGCGTGCGCGGGACGGGAGACGGCCCGCTTCTCGCGATCGTCGGGCACATCGACGAGATCGGCCTGATCGTGACGCACATCGACGGTGAGGGGTACGTGTACTTCCGGCCGGTCGGGGGTTGGAGTGCCGAGGTGCTGCGCGCGCAGCGCGTGATCGTGCTGACGAAGGACGGCGAGCTTCCGGGTGTCGTCGAACGTGCGCGGCAGAAGGTGCGCAAGGGTGCGGAGCCGCAGCTGACGATGCTCGACGATCTCCACATCGACATCGGCGCAAAGGACGGCGACGAGGCGCGCAAGCTCGTGCGACCCGGCGACGTCGTCGTGATCGCGGGGGAGCCCGTCGATCTGCCGAACGGGCGCGTCGTGTCGCGCTCGCTGGACAACCGGCTGGGCGCGTTCGTGGCGCTCGAGGCTGCGCGGCTCGTTGCCGAGGCCGGGGGCGCTCCCGGCGACGTC
>JBDTVA010000247.1:0-3298 GCA_040007455.1 Actinomycetota bacterium
CGACGCAGAACCCGATCGAGCAGGCGGGCACCTACCGGCTGCCGGAGGCGCAGCTTGACCGCTTCCTCTTCAAGCTCACGGTCGGCTACCCGGATGAGAACGAGGAAACCGACATCCTCGCGCGCACCACTGGTCGTGCCGCGACGGCGCCGACACCCGTGCTCGATGCCGCCGCGATCCTTGCACTCCAGGGCATGGTGCGCGACGTCCCGGTGAGCGCCCCGCTGCTCCGCTGGTCGGCGCGGCTGGTACGGTCCACCCGTCCGGGGCCCGGCGCGAACGCAATGGTGCGCGACGCCGTGCGGTGGGGCGCTGGCCCGAGAGCAGGACAGGCCCTGGTGCTCGGTGCCAAGGCGCGGGCGCTGCTCAACGGCCGCTTCGCGGTCACACTCGACGACCTTCGCGCGATTGCACCGGCGGTCCTGCGGCACAGGATCCTGCTCACCTACCGAGCGGAATCCGAGGGAATCGACGCCGATGCAGTGGCCGCTGCATTGCTGGCTCAGCTCCCCGACCCGCCAGTTCCCGTCGCATGAATCGTCCGGCGTGGCACGACGCCGCGCTGGCCGCTGCGCTGGCTCACCTGCCGATCGGTACACGCCGGGTGGGCGCTGGGGTCGCCGAGGGGCGCCATGCGAGTCGCCTGCCCGGAACGGGACTCGAGTTTGCGCAGTACCGCGGCTATCAACCGGGCGACGACCTGCGACACGTCGACTGGAAGCTGCTGGGCCGGTCCCGAACGCGCCTTGATAGATCGCGCGCAGCACGCCCGCGGACGGTTCCGGCGGATCTCGGACCTCGAGTTCCGGCGCGTTCAGGACAACGATCGGCTCGACGCCGAGTCGACGACGGAGTTCCTCGGCGATCGGCTCGCTCACCGTCACGACCGCGTCGGCACGACGGGCGAGCTTTCGCTCGATGCGATCGAGCAGCGCGCCTGCGATCCGCGGCGGGTTCGGGTCGAACTCGGCGTAGAGCTCGTGCGCGTCGTAGACGAGCCGCGAGTGCAGCTCCTTCGCCAGCAGGTACGCAGCCGGCAGCGTCTCGAGGTCGTTCGCGTGCACCACGTCGGCGCGTCCGATCGTGCGGCCGGCTCGCCGGAGACCGCGCGTCCGTAGCCCGAGCCGCGCAAGCCGGTAGAGGCCGCGCAGCTCCCGGAGCGGCGCCGGGTCTCGGCCCGCGGCCGCGCCGGTCTTCCACTGCGGGTTCGTGCGCCCCTGCGGTCCCGTGCGGACGATCTGGACGTCGTCGAGTGGCGCGGGCGACTCACCGGAGATCCGGCCGCTCAGGCCGACCACGCCGAACCCCAGCGCCTTTGCGGCGGATGCGGCCCGCCGCGCGCGCGGGTCGCGCGTGAGCTCCGCGGGGGTGACGAGCAGCAGGCGCGGCACTACGGCTTCGTGGCGCGCACGCCGAGCTGGTCGCCGAAGCGGCGCAGGATCGGGTCCTTCACCGGGCGCGGGATGCGCTCGGTGATCGGCAGCCGGATCCGCCGAGGCAGTGGCAGCAGCTCCGCGTCCTGCCCGTACGGCTTGATCCAGACCTCGCGCAGGCCGGCGCCCACGAGCTTGCGCCGCAGCTCCTCGACCGTGAAGTGGCGGGCGATCAGCCCCTGCGTCTCGCCTGCGCGCGCGCCTTCGAAGTGCAGACCGAGTCGGCGAGCAATCGGCAGGAATCGCTGGAAGCCGCGGTAGACGAGGAAGAAGAGCGAGCGGCGGTGGTAGACCATCAACACGACTTGCCCGCCCGGGCGCGTCACGCGGACGAGCTCCACCAGCGCGCGGTCCATGTCGCTCGAGTGGTGGATCACGCCCCATGAGAACACGAGGTCGAAGCTCGCGTCGGCGAACGGGAGCCGCTCCGCGTCCGCCTGGCGCACGTCCGCCTCGAGGCCGAAGGCGGCGAGCCGGCGGCGCGTCGTCTCGACGGCCCAGTCGGTCAGGTCGACTCCCGTGACGTTCGCGCCGGCCTCCGCGAGCAGCTGCGTCGCGATGCCGCTGCCGATCCCGACGTCGAGTACGTCCTTGCCGCGGAGGGACTCGAAGTCGACGAAGAGCGAGAACGGTTTCCCGCTCGCGTCGGCGGTCAGGCGCATGTACCGCGGGTGGAAGATGCGGCGGTCGATCTCGCGGAAGAACTCCTGCGACCCCTCGTCGTACGGGATCGGGTCGTCGACGTCGTACGACATCGGATTGCGGTTCCACCACTCGCGGACCTGTTGCTGCGTCGTCACGGGACTTCGAGACTAGAGGAAGCCTCCCGCCCTAGAAGCCGAGGTAGAGCATCGACGTGGGGACCACCGCCTCTGAGCGGGCAAGCGAACGATCGTGCGACCGGACCCAGAGAGTCGTCAGGTCGTGGCGTCGCACGAGCCCGAGCGCTCGCGCCGCGCGGGCGAGGCTCGGGTCGGCGCGAGTGTGCTGTAGCCGAAGCGTCGTTGCGCCGTGCTCCTCGGCGAGTCGTGCCACCGCGACGACGAAGCGGATTGCCGCCCTCGTTCCCGGCGTGGGGCAGTGCCACGCGGCGACGCGCAGAGGCTCTCCCGGGGACCCGGGAAGCTGGACGAGCCCTCGCGAGTCGTCCGGCCCCGTCAGCTCGAGCACCCGGACGTACGGAGACCGTTCGTACCACCCGAGGGCACCGTTCGCGACGATTGCCCACGCGTCGCCCGGGACCGCTGGCGCGTCGAGCAAGTCGGTGTCCTCCGGCGCCACCGGGCGCACGAGCGCGCGTGAACCGGACGCGCGCAAGGCCGCGTGCGCCGTCATCCGTGCGGCGCGCTGAATCGTCGCCAGAGCGCGTTCGGCGGGATTTCGCGGGCGAATGACCGCGACCAACGACGGGAGCCCGACTCCGTCGAGGCGTGTGAACCCGATCACCCTGCCGACGGGCGGAAGCACGTATGCGTGGATCAGCTCGACTCCCTGCGCGTCCGCGCGCTCGTACAAGCGCTCGAGCATCGTCCGCGCCACGGGCACGTCCCCGCCGCCGCGGCCGCGGTGCGAATCCGCGACGACGAGTGCTTCGAGCTTCCCGGCGCGGAGAGGTTTCGCGCCGCGGCGCGCAGGCGTCGGGACGACCGCCACGTGGCCCACGGGCTCTCCCGCCGAGGTCGCGAACGCGTGCAGAGCGGGACCGGCCGGTCCCTCGACGAAGAGATGCTCCAGGAAGGCTCGCCGGTGGTAGCGCGGGTCCACCTCGCCGTACAGCCGCCCCACCCACGCAAGCGTCCGCTCGTCCAGCGGACCGTCAACCGCCGCGATCTCGACCATCGTCAGGGGCCGAGAAGCTTCCGCTC
>JBDTVA010000248.1:0-3294 GCA_040007455.1 Actinomycetota bacterium
CGGCCGTCCGCGAAGCGCTGCGAGTCGCCCGAGTCCTTCCACGACTGGTTCTCGAGCCCGTGGTCGCTCCGGCGCTGGTACTCGACGAAGCCGTCGCCGTCGCGGTCTCCCCACCGGTCGATCCACTCGAGCGCGCGAAGCGCGGGCTCCTTCAGCTCGAGCATGAGCGGGCCGTCGTCCGTCCAGCGCCAGACCTCGGAGAGCAGGACGAGGTAGAGCGGCGTCGCGTCGACGGTGCCGTAGTACGTCCGGAACCAGTGCTTCGCCGCCTTGCCGGTCCGCACCTCGTGGACGATCTTCCCCGGCTCCGCGTCGATCGACGGGTCGTCCTCGCGCGCCTGGAGCTCGGCCAGCACGCGGAGCGCGGTGCTCGCGAGCTCCGGGCCGAAGAGCAGCGTCTGCAGGCAGGTGATGATCGTGTCGCGGCCGAAGACGGTCATGAACCACGGCATCCCGGCGGCTGGAAGCTTGCCCTTCCCTGGATCGGTCGCGCTCCGCATGCGCAGCGCCGCGAGATCCGAGACCGACTGGCTGAAGGAGTGTTCGAGATCGTCCCAGCCGGCGCGAAGCTGCGGCACGCGCAGCTGCCACGCGGCGAGCGAGTCTCGCACGTGCACGAGCTCGTCTCCGAAGCGGCGCTCGACGAGCTTCGGCGCCACCTCGCTGCCGTCGATCGAGGGGACGACGTCGAGCTGAAGGTCCCAGGTCTCGCGCGGCGCGAGCTCGACCTCGTACGTGATCCCGTTTCCATTCGTGCTGCCGCGCTGCGAGAGGATCACCTGAGTGCGCGCTTCGTCCTCCGGGTCGGCAAGCACGAACTGGTTGTTCTCCTCGTCGTAGACCGGTTCGACCAGGGGCGGCAGCGGCTGCGCGTGGACGGGATCGCCGAGCGCGAAGTCGTGCTCCTTGACGGACATGATGTCCGCGAAGTCGCAGCCGATCTCGAGCCCGAGCGTGAACGAGATGGGCTCCATCCCCTCGTTGCGGAGCATGATGCGCTCCTGCATCCCCTCGCCGACGAACCGGCGGCGTGCGATCGAGAGCGTGTCCTGCGGGAGGCCTCCGGCGAGCGGGTTGCGCAGATAGAACGCCGCGGAGAAGTACTCGACCTGAGCGGAGGAGAGGAGCAGCGGCCGCTTCCCGTTGATCGTCAGCCTGAGCACCGAGAGGAAGCGCGTGTCGTGCGCGAAGAACCCGCTCGTGTCCTCGCCGACGTCGCCGCGATCGTCGCCGATGCAGAACGTCGAGCCCTCGAGGATCGTGAGGGTCACTTAGGTACGGATGATGCGGCCGCCGGAGGACTGCGCGCGTGCCTTGACGACGAGCTCGTCGACGTTCACGTGCGCCGGGCGCGTGAGCGCGAAGACGATGCAGGCCGCGATGTCGTCCGGCGTCATCGCCTCGACACCGGCGTACACCTCGCGTGCCTGCTCCTCGTCTCCGCGAAAGCGGACGCGCGAGAAGTCCGTCGCGACGAGCCCCGGGTCGACGGTCGTGATCCGCACCGGCTTCCCGAGCAGGTCCTCGCGCAGCGCGTACGTGAACCCGCGCACTGCGAACTTCGAGGTGATGTAGAGCGAGCCCTTCTCGTACGCCTGGCGCCCCGCGACCGAGCCGATGTTCACGAGATGCCCGCCTTCGAGCAGGTGCGGGAGGCAGAGCCGCGTCATCCGGATCAGCCCGTGGACGTTCGTCTCGAGCACGACCCGTTCGTCCTCCTCCTTGCTTTCCCAGAACGGTTCGCGCCCGATCGCGAGCCCTGCGCCGTTCACGAGCACGTCGAGCCCGCCGAGTTGCTCGACCGCCTCGGCGACGAAGCGCTCGCAGCTCTCGCGATCGGTGACGTCGAGTGAGAGCGCCACGTCGGCGTCGATCCGATCGGTGCGGCGCGCGCCGCCGGCGACGCGCATCCCTTCCTCGCGGAGCGCACGGACGGTCGCTGCGCCGATCCCACTCGACGCGCCCGTCACGATCGCCCGCTTGCCTTCGAGGCTCGGCACCACGGGATCGTACGGCTAGAGAGGAGTCCGGCGCGCCTCTGCCGTGCCCAGCTCGACCCGGCCGGACCCGGCGTCAGCGTGGTCGACCTGGAGGGTCGTATGGGAGAGGCCGAACCGATCGGCGAGCACGCGCTCGAGCTCGCGCCGCTTCGCATGGCAGTCGGCGTCCTGCGCCACGAGCACGTGCGCCGAGAGCGACGGGAACCCGGAGGTGATCGTCCACACGTGCAGGTCGTGCACCTCTCGGACGCCGTCGACGTCGATCATCGCCCGGCCGATCGCCTCGGCGTCGAGCCCGCGCGGCGTGGCCTCGAGCAGGATCGCGACCGAGTCGCGCAGCAGCGTCCACGAGCTGCCGAGGACGAGCAGCGCGATCGCGAGCGCGACGAGCGGGTCGGCGTAGCTCCAGCCGGTGAGGAGCACGATCGCGCCCGCCGCGATCACGCCGACCGAGCCGAGCGCGTCTGCGAGCACGTGGCGCAGCGCGCCCTGCACGTTCAGGCTCCCGGACCCGCGGCGATGGAGGAGCGATGCGGCGGCAAGATTCAGCGCGAGTCCGGCGGCGCCGACGGCGAGCACCCAGCCACCGCTCGGCTCGACCGGGTCACGGAGCCGCTGGAGCGCCTCGACGACGATCCAGATCGCGATCGCGACGAGTGCGACGCCGTTCGCGAGCGCGGCGAGGATCTCCGCCCGCCGGTAGCCGAAGCTTCGTTCGGGACTGGCCGGGCGCGAGCCGAGCCAGGCCGCGAAGAGCGCGAGGCCGAGGCTGCCCGCGTCGCCGAGCATGTGCCCTGCGTCGGCGAGGACGGCGAGCGAGTTCGCCGCATACCCCGCCACCACCTCGACGACGGCGAAGAGGGCGACGAGCGCCAGCGCACCGCGAAGCGCGCGGCGGTCCCCGAGCCGGCGCTGTTCGTCGCCGTGCGAGTGCGGCACTACTCGGGCCGGGCTCCCGGCACGAGATCGGGGAAGCCCTGCTCGTCCATGTACGAGATCGCTCGGGAGATGAGCCAGACGACCGCCTCCGGATCGGTCTCGGTGAGCACCAGCCGCACGGCGTCGTCGCCGGCCTCCTGACTGGCGCTCACTCCCGCGCGAGCGCGCCGAAGCAGGCAGAGCCGCGCGACGGCGAGGTCGGCCTCGCGGCCGGGCTCGTCGTACCACGACACTCCCTGCGCCTTCGCGAGCAACGGGCCGAGGCTTTCCTCCAGCCGTGCAGCGTCGTGGTTCGAGAGATCCCCGACCCGGGGCTCCGACCGGCCGAACAGCTCGCTCATGCCGCCTCCAATCC
>JBDTVA010000249.1:0-3290 GCA_040007455.1 Actinomycetota bacterium
CCGTAGCCGCACCACCAGGCCTGGTCGAACATCCGGCCGTACTCGCTCGAGTACTTCTCGGCCGTCCCAGTCTTGCCTGCGATCTCGACCGGGAACGACGAGAAGACGCCGGTCGACGTCCCGTCCGGGTCGTGGGTCGCGCGGTAGAGACCCTCGCGAACGACCGACAGCGCGGAGGGCGAGACGTTGATCTTCTCCGGCGCCGGCTGGGTCGGGTGCGGGACGATCGACAGCTGACCAGGTCCCTGCACGTCCATGAACAGATGGGGAACGACGAGCCGGCCGCCGTTCGCGACCATCGCGTAGAAGCGCGCCATCTGGAGCGGCGTCGCCGTCATGTCCTTCTGTCCGATCGTCAGCTGGATCGAGTCGCCCGGCTTCCAGAGCTTCTCGATCGGATCCTTGTACGTCTCCTTGCGCCACTTCGGCGTCGGCACCAGCCCGGTCGCCTCCGGGCCGAGCTCGATCCCCGTCGCCTTGCCGAAGCCGAACCGGCTCGCCCACTCCTGGAGCGGCGACGTCGGCAGGTTGTAGAACGTCTCGCCGAGCCGGTAGAAGTACGTGTCGCAGGACCACGCGAGCGCGATCGGCATCGTGATCGCCGTGTTCGTGTACGGGTTCCAGTTGTCGAACTTGTAGAGGACGCCGTTCTCCCCGACGTAGGTGTACGACGGCGTGCACGGGCGGGGGTCGTACGGAAGGACGATGTTCTCCTCGAGTGCAGCGATCGCCGTCACCGGCTTGAAGGTCGAGCCCGGCGGATAGACCCCGGCGAGCGCGCGGTTGAGACCCGGGTAGTTGTTGCGCTTCGCCGCGCTCTCCTTCACGAGCGGGCGCAGACGCCACGGATTCGGCTTGCCGACGAAGATGCGCGGGTCGAACGTCGGGTTCGAGGCGAGCGCGAGCACCTCGCCGTTCCGAGCGTCGAGCGCGACGATCGCGCCGCCGTTCGCGTTCCAGCACCCGCCGGTGCACTGCGAGTCGCGCGCGATCCGGATCCCGTGCTCGAGCGCACGCTCAGCCGCGTACTGAAGGCCGACGTCGATCGTGAGCGTCACGTCGTTGCCGTTCATCGGCTGCTTCAGCTGCTCGAAGTCGCTGCGAGGCTGCCCGAGCGAGTCGACGAACAGACGCTGGAGCCCCGGCGTCCCGCGCAGGTACCGGTCGAACGCGGCCTCGACCCCCGCCTGACCGACCTTGTCCCCCGGCACGAGCCCGGCGTACGAGTGCTTGTCGAGCTGCTCCTGCGTCACCTCGCCGACGTGGCCAAGGATGTGCGCGCCAAGCGTGCCGTACGGGTAGTCGCGAACGTGGCCCTGGACGAGCTTCATCCCCGGGAACTCGCGTGAGTGCTCGCTGAGGTAGAAGAACTCGGCACGGCTGAGGTTCTCCTTGACGACGACGGGCGTCAACGGATCGTTGCGGCGGCGGTCGACCTCGCGCGCGATCCGAGGCGCCGGGACGTGGACGACCTTGCCGAGCCGTTTCAGCATCTGATAGCGGCCTTTCTCCGGCAGGTCGGCCGGCCACAGCTGCACTGCTGTCCCGGCGACGTTTCCGACGAGGATGTTGCCGTTGCGGTCGCGGATCACGCCGCGCGCAGCTTCGACCCGCACGGTCCTCAGGCGGTTGTTCTGCGCGGCGCGCAGGTACTGCTCACCCGAGAGCACCTGCAGGGCCCAGAGCCGGAGAAAGAGGATGGCGAACACGCCGAGCGCGACCGCGCCGAGGATCGCGAGGCGCAGCGCGAGCTTCGGCGTCAGGCGATACGGCTCGACGACGCGCGGGTCGGGTGGCAGGAACCGCCCCGACGAGCGCCCGTTGCCGCGGCTAGCCAAGGAGCCGCACCTCCTGCGACGACCATTCGGGACGGCCGAGCACGCGCCGCACGAGCGCGTACACGGGGAATGCGAGCACGAGGTTCAGCAGCACGCCGGGGATGAGCGCGCGAACGAGGACCGTGCCTGCATCGACGGGGTCGCCGAGCACGATGTGCAGCGCGAGCGCGCCGACGGAGTAGAGGATCGTCACGATCGCGACTGAGAGCAGCGGCGCGTGCGTGCGGTCGCGACCGGTGGTCTCGCCGTAGCGGCCGATCCAATACCCCACCACCGTCAGCAGCAGCGAGGTCTCGCCGAGGCGCCCAAGGTTCGCGATGTCGAACAGGAGCCCGGCTGTGAAGCCGGCCGCCGCGCCCCAGATCGCTCCGCGCAAGAGCGAGACGGCGACGAGCGTGACGAGCAGGATGTCCGGCGTACCGCCCGCGATCTGGATCGAGCCGACGATCGCCGACTGGAGCACGACGGCGACGAACACCAGGGCGAACGTCTTGAGGACGTCGACGCTCATCGCACGAGCACGGTCACGGCGCGCAGGTTGGAGAGGTCGACGTTCGAGACGAGCTGGATCTGCTTGAACGGCTCGGTGTCGAGCTGCGACGTGCTGGTGACGATGCCGATCGGGATGCCGCGCGGGAAGAACGACGGCAGTCGCGGGACGCTCGAGCCGGCGGTCGCGATCAGATCGCCGCGCGACACGTCCTTGTCCTTCGTGACGTTTGCGAAGGCGAGCGAACCGCCCTCGCCGGACTGGATGAGCCCGAGAGCGCCGGTGCGGATCGAGTACGCCGCGACCGCACTCGACTCGTCGGTCAGCAGGGTGACGACTGCGGTCTCGGGCGACAGCTCCGTGATCTCGCCGACGAGCGCACCCGCCACGAGCACCGGCGCGCTCAGCTTGATGCCGTCACTCGAGCCTGCCGTGATCAGGAGCCGCTTGCCGAACGGAGACTGCGGGCCGAGCACGCGCGTGTTCACCGAGCGGTAGTCCTCGAGCCCCGGCAGGTCCTGGTAGTCGAGCAGCTGCTTCAGGTCGAGGTTCTCCTGCGCCGCAGTCTGGTTCCGGATCGCCTCGAGCGTGAGCCGCGCGTTCTCCTCGCGCAACTTCTCGTTCTCGCCCTTCGCCGTGAGCATTCCGTCGAACCAGCCGTAGAGGTCGCGGAACGGGCGCGCGACGCGCTCGGCGCCGACCTGGAAGGGACGCATCGCGGTCGCACCGACATCCTGCGCGCCATGCAGCGGGCCGTCGCTCGACTCGCGGAAGTAGACCGAGAGGAGCGCGAGCGAGAGCACGGTGAGGATGCCCACCACCACGCGGCGCCTGGTTGCGCTGCGGGCTCGGGAGGGATACGGCGCGGCGGGACGCTGGACGGGACGGCCCAGCACCGCCAATCGGGCGGTTCTGTTGCGAGGCACGAGCTTCGCTAGAGGTTAGCGGCCTGAGCCGCTAGC
>JBDTVA010000250.1:0-3282 GCA_040007455.1 Actinomycetota bacterium
GTGGAGCCTCGCCGCGGGTCGCGCGCCCCGCGCGCGCGGCGAGCTCGTGCTCGACCGCGTGGTCGCCGAGGAGCACGGGCTCGAGGTCGGCTCGACGGTTTCGTACCGGGGCACGCGGCTCGACGTCGTCGGCCTCTCGCGCGGGACGACGGCCTGGATGACGCCGCTCGCGTTCGCGACGCGCGCGACGCTCAACTCGCTCAACCGCCAGCCGCGGACTGCGAGTTTCTTTCTCGTCCGGCCGCGCGACGGGGTGGCACCCGCGGCGCTCGCGGCTCGGATCGAGCGTGCGGTCCCGGGTGTGTCGGCGCTGACGCGCGACGAGGCGGCGGCCAACGACCGGCGGCTGTACACGGACGCCTTCAAGGGACCGTTGCTCGCGATGGTCGCGATCGCCTTCGCCGTAGCGATTCTCGTCATCGGCCTGACCGTCTACGGCTCGACGAGCGAGCGCAGCCGCGAGTACGCGACGCTGAAGGCGATCGGCCTGCGGAACGGCCCGCTGCTGCGACTGGCAGGCGGTCAGGCGGCCGCTCTCGCTCTCACTGGAACCGTCGCCGGCACGCTGCTCGCATTCGCCGCTGTGCGTGCCGCATCCGCGCTGGCCCCCAAGTACCTGATCGCGGTGACGGTCGAGAGTGTCGCGCTGATCGCAATCGCGGCACTCGTGATGGCGCTCGTCGCTGCCTTCCTGCCCGCCCGCTACCTCGCCCGCCTCGACCCGGCGACCGCGTTCCGGCAATGAGCGTCCCGCTCGCCCGCCGCCAGCTGCTCGCCCGCAAGGGCCGCACACTCGCGGGCCTTGCCGGGATCGCGGTCGCGCTACTGCTCGTGCTTGCACTCAAGGCGATCCTCGCCGGCATGGAGGGACGTCTGACGGGCTACATCGACCGGAGCGGCGCCGACGTCATCGTCGCGCAGGAGGGCGTGCGCACGATGCACATGACGCAGTCGGTGCTGCCCCTGCGGACGGCGACGGCGATCGCGGCCGTGGCCGGCGTGGCGCGCGCGACTCCCATCGTCTACGTGCCGACGATGCTCGAGCGCGGCGAGAAGCGCTCGCTCGTGTACCTGATCGGCGAGGACCCGGCGGCGCTGACGCTTCCGCTCGTCTCGGGCCGGCGGGCACGAGCGGGCGAGATCGTCGTCGACGAGGCGCTTGCGAGTCTCATCGGTGCCCTGCCGGGGACGACTGTGATGTCGCTCGGGCGGCGCTTCCGCGTCGTCGGGCAGATTGCCGGCACGTCCTCGATCGCGAGCTCGATCGCGCTGGCCGACCGGCGCGATCTCTCCGATCTGCTGCGCAGCGAGGGGAGCGTCAACTATGTGCTCGTGCGTGCGCGCGAGGGCGTCGCCGCCGACGAGCTCGCGCGGCGGATCGAGCAGGCCGTTCCCGTTGTCACTGCGTCGACGCGGGCGCAGTTCTCGCGCTCCGAGCGCCGCCTTGTCGGCGACATGTCGACGGACATCGTGCGCTCGATGATCCTCGTCGGCTTCGTGATCGGCGTCGCCGTCGCCGGGCTCGTCGCCTACAGCGCGACCCTGTCGCAGCTCCGCGACTACGCCGTCCTGCGCGCGCTCGGCATGCGCGCGCGGCGCGCGCTCGCCCTCGTTCTTGCACAGGTCGGCGCGCTCGTCGTGCTCGGATTCGCCCTCTCGATCGCGTTCCTCGGTGCGCTCGCCTGGGCGCTGCCGGCGCTGTCGCCGACGCTCGCACTCGCCGTCCATACCGGCGACGTCGCGCTTGCCTTTGCCGTCGCCGCAGCGGTCGCCGCAGCCGCCGCGGCGCTCCCAGTCATTCGGGTCGCTCGCGTCGACCCGGCCAGCGTCTTCCGAGGTAGGTGATCGTCATGTCCGACTCGCTCGTTTCCATCCGCGGCCTCAGCAAGACCTTCGGCGAGGACGGGACCCGTGTCGAGGCGGTGCGGGCACTCGACCTCGAGCTCGCGCCAGGCGAGATCGTGCTCGTGATGGGCCCCTCCGGCTCGGGCAAGACGACACTCCTCTCCATGCTCGGCGGCCTGCTCCGCGCGACGAGCGGTGAGGTCTGGATCGACGGAACGGACATCGCGGCGCTGTCCGAGCGCGAGCTGCCGCCCTTCCGCGCCCGCACCTTCGGCTTCATCTTCCAGGACTTCAACCTGATCGCCGCGCTCTCGGCGCGCGAGAACGTCGAGATCGCACTCAACCTGGGTGGCGTTCGCGGTGAGAGCGCGCGGGGCCGAGCAACGGAGCTGCTCTTAAGTCTTGGGCTCGAAGAGCGCCTGGACTTCAAGATCGAGAAGCTGTCCGGCGGCGAGAAGCAACGCGTCGCGATCGCGCGCGCGATCGCCAACCAACCGGCGCTAATCCTGGCCGACGAGCCCACCGCGAACCTCGACTCCCACCATGGCGCCGAGACGATGCGCCTCCTGCGCCGCCTGGCAAAGAGCGAGGGGGCGACCGTGGTGATCGTCAGTCACGACGAGCGCCTGCGCGAGGTGGCCGACCGCGTGCTGTGGCTGGAGGACGGGACGCTGAGATCGCTGCAGGCGCTCGTCACCGACCCCGTCTGCGGGATGCTGATCGACCCCGCGCACGCACGTGCGAGCCTCGAGCAGGACGGGGAGCGACTGCTGTTCTGCTCGCGCGGCTGCCGTGACGAGTATCGTGCGTCATATACCCCATGCGGGTATGCTACTGTGGCACCGACCAAGGAGGATCCATGAGCGAGACCACGACTTACTCCGTTCCTGGCATGCATTGCGGCCACTGCAAAGCAGCGGTCACGCGCGAGCTCGAGGCCGTCGCCGGCGTCGAGTCAGTCGACGTCGACCTCGACCGCAAGCGCGTGACGGTTACCGGCCTGGAACTCGACGACGCCGCCTTGCGCGCTGCGATCGACGAGGCCGGCTACGAGGTCGCCGCCTGATGGCGACCGTCGCGCCAGAGCAGGTCCGCCTCGCGCTCGAGGGGATGACCTGTGCGTCGTGTGCGACCCGGATTGAGCGCAAGCTGAACAAGCTCGAGGGTGTCGAGGCGACAGTGAACTACGCGACCGAGCAGGCTGCGGTGACCTACGACCCGGCGCTGGCGAGGGTCGAGGATCTGATCCGTGCGGTTGAGGCGGCGGGCTATCGCGCCAGCCGTACGGCGCGAGCGCTGGCGGAGGAGGAGCGAGCGCGTGCACTGCGGCTGCGGCTGACGGTCGCGGCTGTCTTGACGGCGCCGCTGGCCTTGCTCGGGATGGTGTCGCCGCTGCAGTTTTCTGGTTGGGAGTGGCTGGCGTTCTTGCTCGCGACG
>JBDTVA010000251.1:0-3277 GCA_040007455.1 Actinomycetota bacterium
GGCACGACCCGGGCTTCGCGTTCTCCCAGGCGGTTCCATCCTGGAACGCGGCGACACCCGCGCACACGTGGATCCAGGTCGAGCTGCGCGCCCGCACGCAGGACGCTCGCGAGACGAAGTGGTACGTGCTCGGCCGTTGGGCGTCCGGCGACGCGGACTTCCACCGCACGTCCGTCGCCGGCCAGGGCGACAAGGACGGCTACGTCGCGATCGACACCTTCGTCCCCAAGCGGGCCATGCCCGCGTACCAGCTGCGCCTCACGCTTTACCGCGAAGCCGGCAGCGGCGCCTCGCCGAGCGTGACGAAGCTCTCGACCGTCGTCGCGAACGACGCCGCGCCCTACACACCGAGCGCGACGACGATGACGAGCACGGTGATCCTGTCGGTGCCGGAGTACTCGCAGGAGATCCACGCCGGCCACTACCCCGAGTTCGACGGCGGCGGCGAGGCCTGGTGCAGCCCCACCTCGACCTCGATGATCCTCGGCTTCTGGGGTCGCGGCCCGACGCCGGCCGACTATGCGTACGTGACGGCTGCCGAGCCGGGCCACCCGGACCCGTGGGTCGACTACGCCGCGCGCTTCACGTACGACTACAACTACAACGGCGCAGGCAACTGGCCGTTCAACGTCGCGTACGCGCACACGTTCGGGCTCGAAGGCGCAGTCACGCAGCTTCGCTCGCTCGCCGAGGCCGAGCAGTACGTCAAGGCGGGCATCCCGCTCGTCGCGTCCCTCTCGTTCGGCTCCGGCAAGCTCGACGGCTTCCTCTTCAAGGGAACGAACGGCCACCTGCTCACGATCGTCGGCTTCACCGCGTCCGGCGACGTCGTCTCGAACGATCCCGCTGCGCTCAGCGACGACGACGTGCAGCGCGTCTACAACCGTGCACAGTTCGAGAAGGCCTGGATGGAGTCCACGGGCGGACTCGTCTACCTGCTCTACGCGCCCGGCGCGACGCTTCCCGCGTCTTAGGCCGGATGCAGGTTGAGCTCCGCGAGCTCGCGGACTCGACTCGTGGTGATGCCCTCGCGCTGCTCGCGGATCAGCGGGTGGTCGCCGTCGTGGAGCAGGAAGCTCGGGCGGAGCTCGAGCGAGCCGGTGATCACGCTGAGCGGGAGGCTCACGGTGTCGGGGTAACCGGGGATCGAGTTCGACAGCCAGCCGAAGTACGGGTCCTCCTCGATCCGCGCAGGATCGTCCCAGAGCTCGACCACGCGCTCGAACGACGCCGCGCTGAGCGACGACCAGACGCCGTAGCGGAAGTCGTCGTCTGCGTCGAGCACGGGGATCGTGAGCAGTCCGCGGATGAAGAACGCCGGCTCGCCCCCGTCGTCGGTCCACACGCAGAGATCGTCGGTGAGCTCGTCGTTCTCCGAGTTGCCGCCGTCCCAGTACATCGGCGCGTCGAATGCGAGGTCGTGCACGAGCCCCTCGTGCTCCTCGCCGCACCGGCTACACGTCCACGCCATTTCAGGCCGCGGCGATCTCGGGTAAGTACGGTCGCCAGCGCTCGGGAATCTTCGGCGCGGCAAGTTGGATGAAGAGCACGGGTGTCGGCGGCCGCGGGTGCACGCGCAGCTGCATGTGCACCTCGTGCAGGAGCCGGTTGCCCTTCTTGTGGTTGCACGTCGCGCACGACGTGACGACGTTCTCCCAGACCGAGTCGCCGCCGCGCGAGCGCGGAACGACATGGTCGAGCGTCAGCCGTCCGTTCGTGGTGCCGCAGTACACGCAGCGCCAGCCGTCACGCGCGAACAGCGCACGACGCGAGATCTTCCGCTGGATCGCGCGCGGAACGCGGACGTAGTGCACGAGCCGGATCACGTGTGGCCACCGAAACGTGCTGGCGGCCGAGCGAAGTGGTCGATCGAGTTCTTCGATCACCTCCGCCTTCCCCTTGAACACGAGCACGTGGGCACGCCTGAGCGTCGTGACGTTCAGCGGCTCGTAGCTTGCGTTCAGCACGAGGACCTGCTGCATACGGCGGAAATGTAGCTGCTCTGGGACTCAGCAACCCCGGTTCAGAGTCAGGTAGTAGACGCTCTTGGGCCACTCCCAGGCCACGCCGACGACCCGGTTTCCCAACGGGGGCCTGGCCCCGACGACCGCCAGGTCGCCGTGGAAGCAACGCCCGACGATCATCCGCGCGCGGCGGACGTGGTACGACGAGGTGACGACGACGACCGAGTCCCAGCCCCGCTCCTTCGCCTCCTGCGCGATCCAACGGGCCTCGCCCTGGGTGCTGTAGGGATCCGGCGTGAAGCAGATCGCACGGCCGCTCTTGCAGAGGCGACCGGCTTCGGCCCATCCGGGGTCGAGCCCGTCCGAGATCGCGAGCGTGTCCGAGATCCCCTCGGCAATCAACCGACGGCCCTCGGCGAGCCGGTGGCCGCGGCCGCCCGAGAGCACGACGACCGCGTCCGCCCCGCGCGGCGGCGTGTCCGTCTGGGGCCAGACGAACAGGTAGGCGGTCGCCGCGGCGAAGGCGACGAGCAGGACGAGGAGGAGCTTCCTCAGTGCGCCATCGCCCGCTCGACGGCCTCGAGCTCCTCGGGCGAGAGGGCGGTCGACGGCCGTCCACGGTCGAGCTCTTTCATGTAGATCCGGGCGTAGTCGCGCCCCTGGATCGCGCTCACCACGACGCCCGTTCGCCCCGCGTCGAGGAGCGCGAAGGTCGCGGACGACTGCCCTGCCTTGTCCTCGTATGCGTCGTAGCGGAGGATCGACGTCTTCGAGACACAGTCGTCGATCCGGCGGTCGACGCGCGAGAGCGCGCCCGCGACCTCGTCCACGGCGCGGTGCAGGTCGTCGATCCGGCCCTGCAGCGACACGGCGAAGTCGACGAGATCGGCCTTGCCGCCGCCGAGCAGCACGAGCTGCGCGGAGCGCACCCGGCGGACCCTCAGCCACGCGACCACCGCGAGCGCGAGCGCGAGGATCGCGACGAGGGCCGCGCCGGCGGCGATCCACCCGGCGGTCGTGCTCGAGAGGTCCACGGCCCCGCCTAGGCTAGCGAGGGAGCGAGAAGACGACGGGGTACTGGTAGCTGTTGTTCGAGGTGTTCGACTCGCCGGGAACGGGCTCCACCGTCACCTTCACCGGCGTCGTCGGCCCGAACGGCGGCTGGCCGAGGTCCTCGAACGTGACGGTCTTCGTCTCGCCCGCGTTGATCAGCTGGATCGTCTTCGTCTGCGTGATCGGCTCGGGGCTCTTCTGGATCGTCAGCGTGACCTTGATCCCGACCTCCTGGGAGTCGCCGCTGTTCTGGATCGCGA
>JBDTVA010000252.1:0-3267 GCA_040007455.1 Actinomycetota bacterium
GCGCGTCGAAGAGCGGCCGCATGTACGGGTCGACCTTCGCGAGCATGTCGCCCGGGAGGAACCCGAGCCGCTCGCCGGCTTCGACGGCCGGGCGGGTCAGGATGATGCGACCGACCTGGCGCTCAGAGAGCGCCGCGACCGCGAGCGCGATCGCGAGGTAGGTCTTGCCGGTACCCGCCGGTCCGATCCCGAACGAGACGGTGCAGCTGCGGATCGCGTCGACGTACTCCTTCTGGGTGACCGTCTTCGGGGCGATCTTCTTGCCGCGGTGGCGCCAGACGACGTCGTCGAAGACGTCCCGGATGTCCGCAGCCTGGTCGAGCGCGCCGAGCACGGCGTCGACCGTGGAAGGGCCGATCTCGTGTCCGCCCTCGACCAGCTCGACGAGCTCGTCGAGCACCGCGCGCGCCTCCGCGAGGCCGCTGTCGTCGCCTTCGAGCGTCAGCTGGTTGCCGCGCAGGCGGATCGTGCAATGCAGGCGGTCGCGGAGCGACTCGAGCACGCCGTCGCCGATCCCCGCAAGCTCGGCCGCGACGTCGTTCGAGACGGAGAGCGTCTGCTGCGTCACGCCGGAAGTGTAAGCAGGACGAATCGGCACGGTTCGGGCGCTGAGCCGTCACGGACACGGCACACGTTCGTCGGTAGCCTCGAAGCCAGGGAGGCGGGTGGCCTAACGGCCCCACCCCGTTGGGAGGGGAGTGCCTTCTTCTAGGCGAGCTTTTCGCGGACGAGCTGGCTCACGGTCGAGCCGTCCGCGCGGCCGGCGATCTGCGGCATCACGTCCGCCATCACGCGACCCAGGTCGCGCATGCTCGTCGCCCCGACCTCCGCGATCACGTTGTCGACGATCTCTTCGATCTCGTCCTCGCTCAACGGCTCCGGCATGAACTCCTCGAGGATCGCGAGCTCGCGCTCCTCCGCGGCGGCCTGCTCCTCGCGGCCGCCCGTTCGAAATGCCTCGGCCGCCTCGGTCCGGCGCTTGCGTTCCCGCTGGAGCACCTGCAGCTCTTCGTCACCCGTGAGTGGACGCTGCAGCTCCTTCTCCGCCCCGCGCAGCGCCGCCAGGATCAGTCGCAGCGTGTCGCGCCGTTCGGCCTCCCGGGCGAGGGTCGCCTGCCTGAGTTCGTCTTCGATCTCGGCGATCAAGGTCACAGATCTTGCCCCATCTCGCGCCCGCCGAGCACGTGAACGTGCAAGTGGAAGACGGTCTGGCCGCCGCCCGGGCCGACGTTGACGACCACGCGATAGTCCTCGAGCCCGGCCTCGCGGGCCGTCTCGGCGACGAACTCGAGCAGACCTTTGGCCTCTTCGGCGTCGAGGTCGCCGATGTCGCGGAACGTGTCGACGTGCCGCTCCGGGATGACGAGGAGATGGGTGGGCGCCTTCGGCGCGATGTCGCGGATCGCGACGAACCCGTCGCCCCGACGCACGTGGTCGCCCTCGCGGTAGAGCCGGCAGAAGAGGCAATCGTCAGGCAGCGGGGATCTCCACGGGGACGCTGAACGTCGGCACGGCGCGGATCGTACGCGACCCGCTACGAGGCTCGGCGAAGGCGGTCGGCGGCCCAACCGTCGAGGGTCCGCCGCGCGACGGGCGTCCAACCGGGGGTGCTCGGCGTGTCGCGCTCGAGGTACCCCGAGACGACGAGCTCGCCAGCGTCGACTCTCGCCGCCAAGTGCTCGACCGTCTCGAGCGCGATGTTCGCGACCGCGACGTCGACCGTCGGCAGGGAGAACAGCGTCACGTCGCCTGCCGTCGCCGCCACGGTCACGCCGTTCGCTTTCGCGTTCTCGACCGTCGTCTCGACCGCGAACGGGTCGTCGTCCAGCGCGTGCACCGGCGAGAACCCGAGCTTGGCCGCCGCGATCGAGAGCACCCCGGAGCCGCACCCGGCGTCGAGCAGCGACCCCGGAGGAACCTCGGCGAGAAGCTCGACGCAGAGACGCGTCGTCGCGTGCGCGCCCGTGCCGAACGCGAGGCCAGGGTCGATCACGATCGCAATCACGTGGTCCGGGGCTCCCTCCCAAGACGGCCCGATCCAGAAAGGGCCCACGCGAACAGGCCGGTGAAAGGTCCGCCAGCGCTCCGCCCAGTCCGGCGGGACGTCGTCCTCTCGTGCGGAACCGAATGCCCGCGCGATGCGCGACCCACCGTGCGAATCGGTGTACGCCGCGAGCTCGACCTCGGCGCCGCGGTCGCGCTCCTCGAACCCTTCCGGCGCGAGCTCCAGCATCAGCGCGCGCGCCTCCTCCGCGCGCTCCAGCGGAACGCGGACGGCGACGCGGCGGAGGCCGGTCAGCGGAACGCGCTCTTCAGCTTGTCGAAGAACCCCTCGTCGGGCCGATAGTTCTCCTCGCCCGTCAGCCGGCCGAACTCCTCGAGCACGGTGCGCTGCTCGTCGCTCAGGCGGCGAGGAACGACCACGTTGACGAGCACCCGGTGGGCTCCTCGGCCGAAGCCTTGCAGCACCGGCATGCCCCGGCCCGACAGCACGCGGACCTGGCCGGCCTGAGTGCCCGCGTCGAAGTCGAGCGCAAGCTCGCCGTCGAGCGTCTCGACCGTCCGCGTTGCGCCGATCGCCGCCTCGACGATCGTGAGGTCGATGGTGGAGTAGACGTCGTCGCCCTCGCGCACGAACCTCGAGTCGCGCTTCACGCGAACCCGGACGTAGACGTCGCCGGCGGGACCTCCGAGGCTGCCCACGTGCCCTGCGCCCGAGACCCGGATGCGCTGGCCGTCGTGAATCCCCGCAGGGATCTCGACCGGCAGCCTCTTCTGCTCGACCGTGCGTCCCGCCCCGCCGCAATCCGCGCACGGATTCTCCATCAGGCGCCCCGTGCCGCCGCAGTCCGGGCACGCCTGGCTGCGCACGAACTCGCCGAGCACGCTCCGCGAGACCTGCTGCAGCCGACCGGTTCCGCCGCACGATTCGCACGTGCTCGTCCCGGTCCCCGGCTCGGCACCCTCACCGCCACAGCGCTCGCACGCGACGACGACCTCGTAGGGGACGTCCCGGGTCACGCCTGTCGCGGCGTCGACGAGCTCGATCTCGACCTCTGCCGCGACGTCCTGACCTCGGGCGCGCCGTGGCCGGCCGCCCGCGCCGAAGAGATCGTCCCCGAAGAACGCGGAGAACAGGTCGGTGAGGCTGCCGAAGTCGAACTGCGAGGCGTTGAAGCTTCCACCGCGGAGCCCCGCGTGGCCGAACCGGTCGTAGAGCTCGCGCGTCTCGGACTTCGAGAGCACCTCGTAGGCCTCGACGACCTC
>JBDTVA010000253.1:0-3265 GCA_040007455.1 Actinomycetota bacterium
ATCCACGAGAACGCATACGCCGCGAGCGAGCCGATGAACAGCGGCAGAAGCGTCGACGGCACCGCGATCAGGGCGCTGTTGAGGAAGCTCGAGCTCATCTGGTTCCCGTTCAGGACGAGGTCGTAGTTCTTGAGCGTGAAGTCCCAGTTCGTGAACGCCGTCCACCACCCGGACGACGCGATGTCGGGGCGCGGCCGGAACGAGGTCACGAGCAGCCCGACCGTCGGCAGCAGCCAGAGACCGGCGAGGACGATGAGCGCGACGTGGAGGGGGCTCCGCCCGAGGAACCCGACGACTCGCGTCGAGACGGACTCGCGCGGGCGGACGGCGATCGTCTCGGCGGCGGTCGTCACGACACCACCGCCTCGCTCCGGAAGCGACGGATCTGCCAGATCATCACGGGGATGATCAAGACGAGCATGACCACCGCGACCGATGCGCCGTAGCCGCCGAGCCCGTTCTCGAACGTCTCGACGTAGTAGCTGTACGCGATCACGCGCGTCGCGCCACCCGGGCCGCCCTTGGTCATGATGTAGACGATGTCGAAGACCTTGATCACGTTGATGACCATCCAGACGGCCACGACGGCGATCGGGAGCGACAGCAGCGGAAGCTGAATCCGGCGGAAGATGTCCCACTCCGTCGCGCCGTCGGTGCGCGCGGCCTCGATCACCTCTTGTGAGATGCCCTTCAGTGCCGCGGAGAGCACGACCATGACAAAGCCGGTCGACGCCCACACGTACGCGAGGATGATCGCGTAGTTCGCGATGTCCGACCGTCCGAGCCACGAGACGGGATCACCGCCGGCGCCGCTGATCAACGCATTGAGGACGCCGATGTCGGGGTCCGGGCTGTAGATCAGGAGCCAGATCACGCCGACAGCGGTGGCGGAGATCGCCATCGGCACGAAGATGATCGCCTTGAACGCCGCTTCGTAGCGAACCCTCGTGGCGAGGACGGCCGTGACGAGGCCGAGCAACAGGCAGAGGGCCGGGTAGACGATCAGCCACCGGATGTTGTTGACGAGCGCGCCCGACCACGGGAACTCGTCCCGGTTGAGGAAGCGGCTGTCGCGTGTCAGGAGCCGCTCGTAGTTGTCGAGGCCCACCCACTCCGTTCCGAAGTTGAGCCCCCGTGTCTTGTTGAGACTGAGAGCGACCGTCCAGATGACCGGGACGATCAGGAAGAAGAAGACGAAGACGAGCGCAGGCGCGAGGAACGGCACGGCCTGCAGCCCGCCCTCGCGCATCGCGGCCAGCCGCCGCCCCGGGGGCTTTGCAACCACACTTCCCGGGGCGACGGTGCCACTACTCATTCGTTCGCGTTACCCGCTCGCCCTAGCCGGCGAACGCGTCCGCTGCCTGCTGTTGGAACTGATCCAGCTGGCTGTCCATGCTGGCCGGATCCTTGATCACATTCTGGAGCAGCGTGCCCCAGTCCTCGCCGAGCGCGCCCGGGAGGAGGTCGGAGCCGTCGAACACGAAGACCGTCGCGTTCGCGACTTGCTCGGCCTCCTTCTTGACGAGCTCGTTCGGGTACGCCTCCGCCGTCACGCCCTTGTTGGGCGAGACGATGGCGCCCGTCGAGACCCAGATCTTCCCGGCCTCGGGCGAGGCGAGGTACTCGATCAGCTTCGCGACGTCCTCGTTGTTCACGAAGGCCGCCGTAACGTCACCGCCGCCGACGAGCGGGTTCCCCTGTGCCTCGTCGATCGTCGGGAACGGGAAGAAGTCGATCGTGGTTCCGGGCTTGAGGTCCGGATTGACGTCCGCGAGCGCGATGCCGCCGACGAAGCCGCCCTCCATGTACATGTGCGCGGTCGGGTTGGTGCTGAACACCTTCCCGATGCCGCCGACGAAGTCGAGGCCGAGCGCACCCTCGATCCCACCCGACACCGTCTCGTTGTTCAGGAGGTCGGTCATCTGCTTCAGGGCGTCCTTCACGGACTGATCCGTGAAATCGAGCTCGCCGCTGAAGAGCTGGTTGTACTTGTCAGGCCCGGCCGTTCGCGCATAGATGTTCTCGAACCAGTCGGTGAGCGTCCACGAGTCCTTCGCACCGAGCGCCCACGGCTTCATGGGGTCGCTCTTGAGCGAGTCGGTCGTGGTCATCAGCTCGGCGAACGTCGTGACCGGCTTCACCTTGTCGTCGTCGGGCCGGTACCAGACGACGCTCTTCGAGTTCGCCTTCGCGACGACGCCGTACACCGTCCCGTCGACCGTCGTCAGGTTCGTCCACGCCTCTCCGTAGTTCTCGTTGATCGCGTCGGGATCCAGACCCAGATCGTCGAGCGAGATCAGCGACCCTTCCTTCGCGAGGTCGGCGACGATGCCCGGCCGCGGAATGATCGCGACCATCGGCGGGTTGCCCGCCGCCAGCCGGGAGCGAACCACCGGCAGGAAGTCACGCGCCGACTCGTACTTCGTCTTGATCCCCGTCTCCGCTGTGAACGCAGTGAGGACCTTCTGGAAGGCCTCCTGCTCGCCGCCGCCCCAGAGCGACAGCACGCTGACGGTGCCTGTCCCCTTTTCGCTTCCGCCACTGTCGCTGCCACCGCATGCGGCGGCCGCGACTGCGAGCGAGAGCGCGAGGACGAGCGCACCGAAAGACAGCGCGTACTTCCTGATCACGTTCCCTCCTCCGTCGTTTTGTCGTAAATCCCCATTCCACTTTCGGGGTCGAAGAAATGCAGTCCGTCGGTGTCGACGGCGAGCTCCGCGGGTTGGCCCGGGCGCGCCTTCGAGCGTGTCCCGAAACGTCCGACGAGCGTTGCGCCGTCTCCGCCCGCGATGCCGGCGGCAGGCTCGATCGCGCCCGCGTCGCGCGCGAGCTCCTTCACTTCCTCCGTGCGCGCGGGCTTCGCGTCCGTGCCGACGTAGACGATCAGCTCGGCGCCGAGCGCCTCGGTGAGGGCGACCTCGCCCTTGAGCCGACGGCTTTCCGGGACGTCGCTCGCGAGCGCAGCGTCCTCCAGGTCCTCCGGCCGGATGCCGACGATCACCGTCTTGCCCTCGTAGGCCTTGAGCGCGGGGCGCTGGGACAGCGCACGCTCGCCGAGCTGCAACTTCTGGCTGCCGATCGACACCGCGATCCCGCCGTTCGAGCGCTCGAGCGTCCCTTCGAGGAGGTTCATCGACGGGCTGCCGATGAAGCCGCCGACAAACAGGTTGACCGGCTCGTCGTAGAGATCCTGAGGTGTTGCGACCTGCTGCAACTCGCCCTTGCGCATCACTGCAACGCGGTCGCCCATCGTCATCGCCTCGAC
>JBDTVA010000254.1:0-3257 GCA_040007455.1 Actinomycetota bacterium
GGTGGCGCTGGGCCAAGCCGACGCAGAGCGACGCGCCGACAAACCCGGCCCCACCTGTGACAAGCAGGCGCCGCACGCCTACTTCCTGGAGACGTCGCGCTGCTGATGATTCCGCCGCCGGCGCCGGAACTCGCTGCGCCAGCCGTGGCGCCAGTCCCGGTAGTCGGCCGTTCGGTAGTCACCGCGCGAAAGATGGTGCTCGAGGAAGACCATGAGCACGATGTAGAGGTACCGCGACCCCATCTCCTTCAAACCGAGCTTGGACTGGCCGGCGGAGCGACCCGTCCACGAGATCGGGACGACCGCATACGAGTGGCCGCGCACGATCGCCTTCAGCGGCAGCTCGACGGTCAGGTTGAAATGGTTAGAGAGCAGCGGCCCGACGTTGTCGATTACGCTGCGCCGGTAAGCCTTGAACGCGTTCGTGGTGTCGTTGTAGCCGTGGGCGAAGAGCGCACGGATCCCGAGGTTGACGACGCGATTGATGGCGAGCTTCAGGTAGGGGTAATCGCTGACTCGGCTTCCCGCCTGGAAGCGGGATCCGAACGCGCAGTCGTACCCCTCTTCGATCAGCTCGAAGTAGCGCAGCAGATCCGAAGGGCTGTCGGAGCCGTCGCCCATCACGATCGCCACGGCGTCGCCCTCGAACGCTTCCAGCCCCGCGCGCACGGCGTAGCCGAACCCGCTCGGATAATGGGAGCGCAGGCAGCGGACGCTGGGGTGAACGGTGTGGAGAGACTCGACGACGGCCGCAGTGCCGTCGCTCGACGCATCGTCGACGACGATCACCTCGTGCTCCCGGCCGGCGTTCTCGAGCGCGGCCGTGACCGCGGCCACCGTCGCACCGATGACTTCCGCCTCGTTCCGGGCCGGGATCAAGACGGACACCTTCATAGCGAGCGTCACGGTAACGTGCTGCCCCCGACGTCGCCGAGAACGTCGCGACGTACCGGCTCGCGCACGCCGCTCGCGCTGTCCGCGGCAAGCTCGAGGTAGACGCGCTCGAGGTCGTCCAGACTGCCAGGCGTCACCACGACGACGCGGGTCGCTACTAGACGCAGCTGCTCCGCTATCGAACGTGACGCGGCGATGTAACTGAACTCGGGCCGCAGACCCGCGACCACGCGGCCGACGATGCGGCTGCGACGTCGCGCCGCGTCGAGGTCGCGCACGAGATACACGGGGACGCCATGTTTCACCGAGTGCTCCCACACAACCTCCGCGGTCCGCCAGTCAGTCGCGACCTTGATCGCATCGAGCTCCTCGAGCTCCGCGGCGTCGGCCGCGATCAGCTGCGCCTCGTGGCCTCGCTCGCGCAGGGCCGCCACGTGGGCGACAAGCTCCTCGTCGCCGGCGTCTGATGTGACGTAGACGATGTGCAACCCCCCGCCAGGCGTCTGCACGTCTCGGCGGTCGAACCAATCGCCCCACCGCGACCAGAACAGCTCCTGCGAGCGGAGCTCGCGCGCGCCCTGGACGAGGCCACGCGTCTTGGACTCGTGATGGGTCAGGGCCGCGGCGGGCGAGTAGAGCACCCGATGGCCGTGGTCCCACGCCCGGACGCAATAGTCAGCATCCTCGAAGGCCATCTCATAGCTCTCGTCGAGTAGCCCGAGGTCGTCCATCGCGCCGCGCGTCAGATACATGCAGGCGCCCGTGACGGTCAAGACGGCCAGTGCAACGTTGGCCTCGACGAGCTCACCGTCACGGCCGCGGAAGCGATGGTCGAACCACCCCGGCTCGTAAGGGTTGCGCAGACCGCCGCCGAACTGGATCGTCCCATCGGGATAGAGCAGCCGGGCGCCCACGATGCCTGCGCCCACCACATACGCGGCGTGCTGCAGCGCCTGCAGCCAGCCGGGGTGCGCGACGACGTCCGAGTTGAGCAAGACGACGTCCTCATCCGCCGGCGCGGCCCGGAGGCCGCGGTTGCAGTTGGCCGCGAACCCGCGCTGGCGATCTCCCAATATGAGCTCGCATTCGTAGCGCCGGGCTAGCGCGCGCAGCTTCTCCCGATGCTCGGGTGCCGACCCGTCGTCTGGGACGATGATCCGCACGAACTCGCGAGAAGTCGTCTTGCGCACACTGTGGACGGCTTGAGCTACGACGTCCGGATCGCCGTAGGTAGGGATCACGACCGCGACGCGGCGTTGGTTCTCGCGATACCAGCGGCGCGCGGGCGCGGTCGGATCCGAGAGCGACGCCAACCCGAGCCGCGATCCGAGCGGCGTCAGCCGCACCGGGAAGGTCACGATTCGAAACGCGAGCTCGCGCACTCCGTGGTAGCGAAACGTCAAGTAGGCGCGTCTGGGCAAGGACAAGACGTGGCGCCGCAGGCGGCGAAGCCGCAGGACGAGCCCGTGCGGCATGGCTACACGCGCAAGGCCGCCGACCGCCGCTCGGCGACGTCGTCCAGGAAGCCCTCGAGCTGGTCGATCCGGTGCTCCCACGCGTAATGGGCCGCGGTCTCTAGACCCGCGCGGCCGAGTCGGTCGCGGAGCCCGGGATCCCCGAGCAGCCGTGACACCGCCGCGGCGACCGACTCGATCGTCGGCTCGGGCATAAGGCAGTTCACCCCGTCGACACAGAAGTCGCGGTTGCCATGCGCATCCGTGCAGACCACCGCGCCGCCCGTCGCCATCGCCTCGAGGGGCGGCAAGCAGAACCCTTCGTGCGTGGACGTCTGCAAGAACACGGTGGCCTCGTTGAGCAGCTGGTTGACGCCCGCGTCGCTCGGGCTTTCGACGTAGCGCGCGCCAATCCGGGGGCCGAGCTCGGGCTCAATGCCGAACAGGCACAACTCCGGTCGCTGATCCGGACCGAGCGCGGTCCACGCGTCGAGCGTGCGGCCGAGCGCGAGCAGCATGTCCCGTCGCCGCTCCACCGGGAGCGGGCGGAACGTCTCGAGATCGAGGCCGGGGGGCACGAGCGCAGCGTCGAGCCCGAGCTCGCGCAAACGGTCGCGATTCCAAGCCGAGATCGTCATGTAGTGGAACTCCGGGCGATAGGCCGCGAGCACATGATTCCGCATGTCGACCGAGTCGGGGTAGTAAGACGTCTCGAAGTCCTGAACCAAAAACACCGGGACGCCCCGCCGGATGGACGCGAGCCACACAGGGGCCGCCGTGTTCCACCAGGTCGCGACCTTGATCGCATCGAGCGGCTCGAGAGTGTCGAGCATCGCGCCGTAGGAAGCAAAGGTGCGCGTTGGCACCTCGAGGTCGAACCAGATCGGATGCTCGCCGAGCGAGAAGAGC
>JBDTVA010000255.1:0-3255 GCA_040007455.1 Actinomycetota bacterium
GGACGGCTCGGCGAAGCCGGTCTCCAGGTGGCGATCGTCGAGGAGCACCTCGTCGGCGGCGAGTGCTCCTACTACGCCTGCATGCCGTCGAAGGCGCTGCTGCGCCCGGGGGAGATGATGGCCGAGATGCACCGGGTCGCGGGAATGAGCGCGCCGCCCCGGCTCGACGTCGAGGCGGTGCTCGCGCGCGGCGACGAGGTGATCCACGACCTCGACGACACGGTCCAGCTCCCGTGGCTCGAGCAGCGGGGCGTCACGCTCGTGCGCGGGCGAGGACGGCTCGACGGCGAGCGGCGCGTGCGCGTGGGTGACGACACGCTCGTCGCCCGGCGCGCGGTCGTGGTCGCGACGGGGAGCGGGCCGGTCATGCCGCCGATCCCGGGGCTGAACGAGGCGCGCCCGTGGGGCAACCGCGAGGCGACGACGGCGAAGGAGGCTCCGGAGAGCCTCGTCATCCTCGGCGGCGGGGTCGTCGGGGTCGAGCTCGCGCAGGCGTGGGCGTCGCTCGGAACCCGTGTGACGATCGTCGAGGGGCTGCACCGGCTGATCTCGCGCGAGGAGCCGTTCGCGTGCGAGCAGGTCGAGGCGGCGTTACGGGAGCTCGGTGTCGACGTCCGCAAGGGGACGAGAGCGACGTCCGTGACGCGCGAGGACGGCGGCGAGGTGACGGTCGGGCTCGAGGACGGCACGAGCGCGAGTGGGGCGGAGCTGCTCGTCGCGGTCGGCCGTCGACCGGCGACGGACGGGCTCGGTCTCGAGACCGTCGGGCTCGAGCCGGGGCAGGTGGTCCAGGTCGGCGAGGAGCTGCGTTCGCCCGCGCACGGCTGGCTCTATGCGATCGGCGACTGCAACGGCCGCGCGCTGCTGACGCACATGGGCAAGTACCAGGCGCGCGTCGCCGCGGACGTGATCCTCGGCAGGGACGCGCGCATCGTCTCCGACGGCCCGCTCTCGCCGCGCGTCATCTTCACCAACCCCCAGGTCGCCGCGGTCGGCCACACCGTCGCGTCCGCTGAGGAGGCCGGATTGAAGGTGCGCGCGATCGACGCCGAGACGAGCGCGAACGCGGGCGCGAGCTTCGTCGGCCGCGACGCGCCCGGCACCTCGCGCCTCGTCGTCGCCGAGCGCGGCGTCATCGTCGGCGCCACCTTCACGGGCTTCGAGGTGGCGGAGTCCCTGCACGCGGCCACGATCGCCGTCACCTGCGAGCTCCGGCTCGAGCAGCTCGTCCACGCGGTGCCCGCCTTTCCGACGCGCAGCGAGCTCTGGCTGAAGCTGATCGAGGCCGCCGGCCTCTAGCCTGACTGCATGCCCGACACCGACATGCTCCTGCGGGACCTGTTCGAGGGACTGTCCCTGACGCGCGCGGTGCTCTCGAAGCCGCGCTCCCGCGAGCTGCCCGCCAAGGTCACGGTCGATCCGGTCGAGCTGCGCGGCGAGACGGCGTACCGCTTCACGACGCAGCTGGCCGACCGGGCGACGCACGAGAACCTGCCGGCCGACAGCGCCCGTGAGCGGCTCGGCACGCTGCTCGCCGATTACGGGCAGGCGCTACTCCAGACCGCCGACGCCGACTGGCAGGTGCTCGGAGAGACCGTGCTGCGCCGCCCGCCGTCCCGGGCCGCCGCGCCGCGGACGCACGACCGGAAGAAGCACTACCTGCTCGAGGAAGGCACGCCGGTACCGTTCCTCGTCGAGCTCGGGGTGATGACCCCGGAGGGCGCGGTGCGCAAGAGCCGCTACGACAAGTTCCGCCAGATCAACCGCTTCCTCGAGCTCGTCGACGACGTCGTGCCGTCGCTCCGGCCGGAGGGGGCGCTGCGGGTGGTGGACTTCGGCTGCGGCAAGTCGTATCTCACCTTCGCAATCCACCATCTCCTCACCGTCGTCCGCGGCCGCGAGGTCGAGCTCGTCGGGCTCGACCTGAAGGAGGACGTGATCGCGACGTGCTCCGCGCTCGCCGAGCGGTCGGGGACCTCGGGCCTGCGCTTCCAGCGCGGCGACATCGCGAGCTTCGACGCCGGCGACAACGTCGATCTCGTCGTCAGCCTGCACGCCTGCGACACCGCGACGGACGAGGCGCTCGCGCAGGCGGTCCGGTGGGGCGCCGACGCGATCCTCGCCGTCCCCTGCTGCCAGAAAGAGGCGTACCGCCAGCTCGAGAGCGCCCTGCTCGCGCCGCTCCTCCGGCACGGGCTCGCGAAGGAGCGGTTCGCGGCGCTCGTCACCGACGCACTGCGCGCTCAGCTGCTCGAGCTGGCCGGCTATCGAACCCAGCTGGTCGAGTTCGTCGCGCTCGAGCACACCGCCAAGAACGTGCTCATTCGAGCCGTCAAGGGCCGGCCGGCCGGCGCGGACGTGCGGCGCGCCTACGAGGAGTTGCGCGACTCGCTCGGGCTCGAGCCGGCGCTCGAGCGCCTGCTGCCTAACGTCGCGTGAAGACGAAGTCGTTCGACTTCGCCTGCGAGTGGCAGGCGGCGCAGCCGGACTCCGGAAAGCCGACCTTGGTGAAGCGGGCCGTCGACGAGGAGCGCGTGAACTCCTCCCAGCGCCAGCCGCCGTTTGTCGTGCCCTTGATCTTGCGCATCGTCGCGACGAGGGAGAGCCACTTCTTCCCCGGTTGCATCGCTGTCTTGACGACGATCGTCCCGACGGGATAGCGGACTGCCGTCTTGCGCTTGCTCGCGTAGACGTTCTTCGTCCCCGAGTGGGCGGCAGAGCCGCCGCGGATCGGGACGCGGTTCAGCCGCGGCCACTTCGCATAGCCGTCGACGTAGGCCGGGATGCCGTTCGCGGTCGCGCGGGCCGGTGCCTCGGCGCCGATGCCCGCGAGCAGCAGGGCGGTTGCCGAGAGCTCGGCGAGCATCAGCCGGTGACCGAGGCCGCCAAGGCCGATTCGACCGTGTCGTGCACGGACAGGTGCTGGTCGAGGCCGGAGATCGTGAGCGCCCGGTGGGTCTCGAGCCCGGGCGACGCGAGCAGGAACGACTGGCGGTTCTCGAGCTTGGTGCGCGCCTCGATCAGGACGCCGAGCGCGGTCGAGTCGACGAAGTCCACCTCGCCCAGGTCGACGACCAAGCGCTCAGGCTGCTCCAGGCAGACCTCGAGCAAGGCGGTCCGGACCTCGGGCGCGTTGTACAGATCGAGCTCGCCGACGAGCCGCACCACTACCGCACCGCTCAGGCGCTCGATTCCCCCAACCGGATGCTCGTTGAGTCTGTTGTCGTCGCCCATACGCGTTCCGTGGCCAAGCAT
>JBDTVA010000256.1:0-3245 GCA_040007455.1 Actinomycetota bacterium
CGGGGTCACCGTTCTGACCACCGCAGGCGGGGGTAAGCCGACCCTCGTCGGGCCGAACGTCTACCGCTACTACTTCACCGGGAACTTCGCGGCCGTCGGCCCGGTGACCGCCACCTTCGCGCCGAACATGTGGAGCGACTCGGCCGGGAACGCCAACATCCTGTCGAGCGCGAGCTTCACGATCGTGGCGCCGTCGTCGTCCGTGTCCGGGCCGTTCACGGGCAACGAGATCGACGTCAACGTCGCGAACGGGTCGCGCGACGGTGCGCCGGTGACGGCTCCGAGTGCGTCGGAGTCCGCCGACGCCGGAACGCTGAGCGGCACCTACCGGTACGCCGTCAGCTTCGTCGCCGCCTCCGAGAGCGCGCTCGGCGTGTCGACGTCACCGATCACGGTCAGCAGCCACAAGATCGCTCTCTCGAGCATCCCGATCGGCCCCGCGGGCACCACGGCGCGGAAGGTCTATCGGAAGCTCGGCACCGGCACGTTCGAGCTCGTCACGACGATCTCGGACAACACGACGATGACCTTCCTGGACAACGCGGCCGCCGGCGGCGCCGCTCCCGCAGGTTCGTCTCCGCTCTACGTCGACGTCACGTACAACGCGACGCCCGGCGCGACGCTGAACTACGCATCGATCTTCGACGCCGGTGACGAGCTCAACATCACGGGCGGCGGCGCAACGGGGATCACGTTCTCGGGGACGCCGACCGGGATCGCATTCGTCCAGGATCCCGAGACGGGCGCGCTCGTCGCGACCGTGATGGCCAAGCTGCCGCGCAACGCCAACCACCGCGACGACGACGGCGACGGTCAGGTCGACGAGGCGAACGAGACCTCTGCCCTGGAGAGCGACGCCCAGTTCTACGCGCGGCTCAGCGCGGAAGGCGTCAAGACCTTCCGCTACGTCGCGACGAGCAACGCGGCGGTCTGGGGTACGGGCACCGTCAACATCAGCTTCGTCGCGTTCACGGTCGGCGGCGCGGGTTGGCAGGACAGCCGTGGCGAGGTCGTTCGGACGACTGTCGACGACCGCGTGATCACCGTGCAGGGGCCGACCGGCCAGCTCGCCGATCCGTTGGGGGGCAGCGGCATCGACGTGAACGTCATCAACGGCCGCAACTACATGGATGTCATGTTGCCGGCACCGACGGATGCAGGCTGGACGATCGACGCCAACTCCGTGACCGACCTGGCGCCGGAGTTCCGCCTGAGCGGCGACGCCCTCGGCTCGGTGACGATCGACAGCTCTCAGGCTCCGGTGCTGGTCAGCGGCACGACGTATCGCTACTGGATCAACGGTCTGTTCGCGGTGCCCGTCGGAGCTGCTCCGGGTGCAGGCGTCACCACCACGTTCATCGCGGGCTCGGTCTCGTACAAGCCGGGTTCGGGTACCCCGGGCACGACCTCTTCGGATGTCGAGGATCCGCTCTACCTCGAGGTCACGTTCCCGACGGCGCCGGCCGGCTACACGATCGACCCGGCGTCGATCATCGACGGCCAGCACGAGTTCACGCTCTCGAATGCGACGAGCGCGACGCGCACGATCGAGCTCGACGACAGCGAAGAGCCGCGCGCGATCGAGGGTGACCCGTACACGTTCCGCTTCCGGATCAAGGGCACCTATCAGCGGCCGGTCGACACCCCGACGGTCATCCCGGGCGACACGATCACCGTGACGTTCATCGACGGCACGTGGTCGTTCACGAAGAACGGCGAGGTCGACAGCGCGGCGGTCGAGCAGTTCAACCTCCAACTCTCGAACAACCGGCCGTACATCGACGTCGTCTTCCGCCCGGTCAACGGCGCGAGCTCCGTCACGCTCAACAGCAACGAGATCTCGCTCGGCAGCGGCGGCGGGCGCGGAACCGCAGCGCTCGCGGCCGGGACGCCGCTGTCGCTCGGGAACGGCCGCTACCGGTACTACCTCACCGGGAGCTTCGTCACGGGACTCGTCGCGGTCACGTTCCGTGCGGGTGGCTTCACCAGCGGTGCCTATGCCAACCTCGAGTCGACGAAGTCGTTCACGTCGCTCGGGCCGACGGCCGACCTCGTCGCGCCCGGCGACGGCGCGGTCGTGTCGGCGGGAACGCTCAACAACCGCGGCTACATCGACGTCCTGTTCAACGCCGGCACGAAGACCATCGACGCGAGCACGATCACCGATGCCGACGCCGAGTTCATGTTCCAGTCCGGCTCGTTCACCGGGACGCTCGCGATCGACACGACGCAGGCTCCGGTGTTCGTCTCGGGGACGACCTACCGGTACTGGACGAAGGGCACGCTCACCAGCGGCACACCGATCATCGACTTCATCCCCGGCTCCTACGGCTTCACCGATCTCACCAGCGTCGGCACCGTCGCGCCTGCGACGCTGACCAACGCGGCGACGACGGTCGTTGTCCACTACATCGACGTCAGGCTGACGCCGACCGCCGGCAACACGATCAACGCTGCATCCGTGAACGGCGACGAGATCAGCTTCGGCGGAGCGGCTGCGGTTGGCGCAACGCTGACCGGCACCGCACCGACGCACCTGCCGGACACGCCGATCTACCGCTACTACTACACGGGCGCGTTCTCGCCCGGCCTGCTCGAAGTCACGTTCGGGTCGTTCTCGTCAGGCGGCTTCAACACGGTCGCCGAGACCGAGGAGCTCACGATCCAGCAGCTCACCGGCGACGTGGCGGACCCGACGAGCGGCGGTGCGGTCGGCGCCGACGTCCTCAACGAGCGCGGCTACGTCGATGTGACGTTCCTCGTCCCGACCTACGCGTCGACCATCGACGCAGCCTCGATCACCGACGCAGACCCAGAGTTCACGATCTCCGGCGCCGCGATCACGCTCGATGCCGGGCGTGCTCCGGTGCTGATCAGCCACGCGGCGGGAAGCGACACGTACCTCTACCGGTACTTCTACACCGGCCCGCGGAGCGGCTCGATCACGGTCAACTTCATCGGCGGCACCGTCCAGTACCTCGATTCCTCGGGCGCCGCGATCCCGCTCTTCCAGCAGCAGGAACTCGTTGCGTTCGCCAACCCCGGTGGCAGCGGCTTCGTGGTCGACATCGCCTTCGGCGCCACCGCGTCGCTCGACGTCGCCTCGATCGAGGACCTGGACGGCAGCTTGCCGGAGATCACGGCGACAGGGGGCTACGTCCTGGCGCGCTCCAGCGGCACGAACGGCACGTATCGCTACACGGTCACGCACTCGACCTTGACCGTCGCCGCCGGCACGCGCGTCA
>JBDTVA010000257.1:0-3240 GCA_040007455.1 Actinomycetota bacterium
GTAGCTCGCCGGGCTCATAACCCGGAGGTCGCAGGTTCAAATCCTGCCCCCGCTATGTCCGTCCAAGAGGGGGAACCTGGGGTTCCCCCTCTTTCGATCTCTCCCTCCACCCACCATTCGCGCGCTGCCGGGGTAGTGTCGGCCGCCTTGTTCTTCGACCGAGGGGAGAGGTCTCTGTGGGGGCTGCGACCGGTGCGTATCTGCACCAACCCGAAGAGGGCGAGCTTCGCTGGATGGGAGAAACCTCCACCTACTTCCTTGCCACTGGGGAGCAGACGGGAGGGGCGTTCACCCTGGTCGACGAGCAGGCGAAGCGCGGGGAGAGCGTCCCGCTGCACCGGCACCGTGACGACATGGAGTCTTTCTACGTGGTCGAAGGCGAGATCACGCTCTACATCGGCGACCAGCCAGGGGTTCGGGCGAGGGTCGGCTCGTTTGCGCACCTACCGGGTGGGACCGTTCACGGCTTTCGAGTCGAGTCGGACACGGCCCGTTACCTGATTCTCACTACGGCGCGCCATGGGCAGTTCTACCGCGCGATCACGCTGCCGTCGCGACCGGGGCGCCTGCCGTCGCTCGAGTCGATCGACGGGTCGCAGATCAAGCAAGCCTGCGAGGAGTACGGCGTCGAGTTCGTCGGACCACTACCCGACCAGAACTGAACACTCGACGTCGCGGGGCTAGAGCGCCCTCGGGTGCCACTCCCGCCCCCTCGCGGTTGACACGACGCGCGCGAAACGTCCGGCGGACAACCTCCACAGCAAGCCGCGTTACCGATCGACGCCGGCAGGGCCGGTGTTCAACGTGTAGACGATCGCGTTACGGCCGCTACCTCGGGCATGGTTCGTGGGCGTTCGCGATACCGAAGAGCTCGGGTTGGAAGACCACGGCCGCAAAGCGGCAGCGATTGGGCTCGAAGATCGTATTCGGCTTCGAGACACTCGCAAGCACTTCGGGTGGCTGATGGGGAAGGATGCTCCTGTGCGCGTCGCGGCCATCTACGACATTCACGGCAACCTGCCGGCACTCGAGGCGACGCTGGCCGCGATCGAGGGGAGTGACGCCGACCTGATCGTCGTCGGGGGCGACATCGCGTGGGGACCGCTGCCGCGCGAGACGATGGAGCGCGTCCTGACGCTCGGCGAGAGCGCGCGGTTCGTCCGCGGAGATGCCGACCGTGATGTCGTCGAGTCGTTGGCGGCCGAACCGGACCCGCGCGACGCCACTGCCGTGGCGAGCCGTTGGTGCGCAGAGGAGCTGACCGAGGAGCAGCGCGAGTTCCTCATGCTGCAGCCGGAGACCTTGGCTATCGACGTCGAAGGGTTAGGGCCGACGCTCTTCTGCCACGGGTCGCCGCGCAGCGACCGGGACAGGATCACGGTGGCGACGTCAGCTGAGAGAGTCCTCCCGATGCTTGCCGGCGTCAACGAACGCGTGGTCGTCTGCGGCCACACGCATGCGCAGTTCGACCGGCGCTTTGGTGACCAACGAGTCGTCAACGCAGGCAGTGTCGGGTTGCAGTTCGGGGAGCGCGGCGCCTACTGGGCGATGCTCGGTCCGGACGTCGACCTCCGCCGCACCGACTACGACTACGACGATGCGGTCACTCGGATCCTCGCGGGAAGCGAGCCCCGTCGCCGACAAGTTCGCCGAGCGCGTTCTTGCGCCGCCCCCAGCCACTACGGCGGTGGAGCGATGGGGCTAGTCGGAACGACCTTCTGGCGCAAGCCGATTCGAACCGTCTTGCGGCGTTTGTGGACGCTGCTGCCGCGGCGGGTGACGCGCTACCTGACGACGCGTTTCGGTGACGTCACTCGCAGCGAGGCGTCGGGGTACGCCGTCTGGGGAGCGATGGGCATTGCCGTCGGCGTCCCCGAGATCTGGGCGGCGGCAGCCGGAGACGAGTTCTTCTGGCCGACGATCTCGACGACGGTCGGGCACCTACAGGATCGCTGGCCGGTCATCGCTCTGATCCCCGTTGCGCTGATCGTGATGGCCTGCTATTCGGTCTTCCGCGTCGGCGCCGCGAGCGCCGCCCTCCAAGCGGACTTCCGCGTGTTGGCCCGTACGCCTCAGGGGCGGCTCGCGAAGCAGGACGTCTCGATCGACCAGCTCGCCAGCGGTCAGCCACCCGGCCTGGTCGGGCGCGAGCAGTGGAACGTACTGCCGTACTTCATCTTCGCGACGCTCGCGGTCGTCGGAACTGCCCTGGTCGCAAGCAGGAGCGACAACCGATTCCTCGTCGGCTACTTCCTCTATTCGTTGATCGCGATCGTCTGGGTGGTCGTGCCGAACATCGCGGCGTACCGGTTCAAGAGAGACGTCCCCTTCACGACGCTCTTCTTCACCGTTCGGTGCCTTGGCCGCCGTCTCCAGCTCGTGGCGGCGATCGTCGCCGCGCTCCTCATCATCCTGCTACTGCACCTCGCCTTCTATCCTTGGCCGAGCCCGCCGTGAGATCGAACAGCGAGAGGAGCGACCCGATGTCCGCGTTCATCATCACCCGAATCCAGGTCGGGGACTACGACACCTGGAGAACGATGTTCGACCAAGATCGTCTGCGCGCGCGAGAGAAGGCGATCGTGCAGCGCGTCTTCCGTAAGGTCGACGACGAGAACCACGTCTTCGTCTTCCTCGAATTCGAATCGGTAGACGACGCGAATGAAGCGCGGCAGCGCCTCGAGGAGTCGGGTGTTCTCGACCGCTTCGAGGACAAGCACGGGCCGAACGTCGTTCAAGAGGCGACGGGTTAGGGACGTCGTCCGCGCGCGACGCTGACGCGATCGTCGATCTTCGTGACCGACGGCGGCCTAGGTAAGCCCCTAGGCGGGGGCCCCGTCGAGCAGCTCGCGGACGCGGAGGGCGAGCTCGTCGCCGCTGAACGGCTTCTGGATGAAGCCCGTCCCGGGTCCGAGTCCGGCGCTTCGGATCACCGCGTCGTCGATGTAGCCGGACATGTAGAGCACCTTCGTCGCCGGCTCGATCTCGCGGATGCGGTCGATCGTCTGACGGCCGTCGAGGCCGAGCATGACCATGTCGCTGACGACGAGCTGGATCGGAGACTCGCGTGTCTCGAAGCGAAGGATCGCCTCCTCACCGTCCGCGGCACCGGCGATCTCGTACCCGTGCGCCGCCAGCATCTTCGACACGATCGACCGGACCGAGGGGTCGTCCTCGACGAGCAGGATCGTCTCGGTGCCTCCGTTGCCGGCGATCGCCGGCAGCATGCGAGGCGACGAC
>JBDTVA010000258.1:0-3236 GCA_040007455.1 Actinomycetota bacterium
GAGCCGGGATCACGACGGCGATCGCCGGCCGGTGCACGCCCCGTACCCTCCTAATCTCGAGCAGTCCCGCCGCCAGCATCGCGCCGGTGTTCCCCGCGGAGACGACGGCGTCGGCACGACCCTCGCCGACGGCGCGGTTCGCCGCGACGAGCGAGCTGTTCGGCTTCGCACGCACGGCCTCGGCCGGTTTGTCGTCCATCGTGATCCGCTCGGGCGCCTCGACGAGCTCGAGGCCGCCGGTGTCGAGCCCGGGTGGGCCGAACAGGATCGGCTCGATCGCATCGCTCCGTGCCTCGAGCGCGCCGGCGATGGCCTCCTCGGGGGAGCGGTCGCCCCCCATCGCGTCGACAGCGACGCGGACCAAAGCTACGGGGCGTTGATGCGGAGCGGCTCGACCTCGCGACCGTTGTAGGTCTTGCAGGTCGGGCACATGCGGTGCGGCTGCTTCGGGTTGCCGCACTGCGGGCAGAGGTTGACGCGCGGCGCCTCGAGCCGGTGCGTCGCGCGGCGCTTGTCCCTGCGGGCCTTCGAGGTCTTCTTCTTGGGGACGGCCATGAGCCGGGGAAGAGTAGCGGTTCTCCTCGGGCGCTACAGCTGCTCGCGGAGCTGCTCGAGCGCCGCCCAGCGCGGGTCGGAGTGCTCCTCCTCGTGCTCGTGTGGCTCCTCGTTCAGATCTTTGCCGCACATGGGGCAGAGGCCCGCACAGTCAGGGTCGTGGAGGATCTGCGCCGGCAGATCGAGGACGAGCGCGTCGCGCGCCCAGGCCGACAGGTCGAGGTCGTCGTCGGAGACGTACGGCGAGCGCAGCTCCTCGTCCGCGTCGCGGCTCGCTGCGTGGTACTCGCGGACCGCGATGCTCCGGTCGATCGCGGTGTCGCGGAGGCAGCGCTGGCACGGACCGTGGAGCCGTGCGTCGAACGAGAGCTCGAAGACGGTACCCGTGGACGCGCGGGTGGCGCGAAGCTCGGTGGGGACCTGCTCGGGGACGGGGAGGTAGCGCTGGCCGCCGAACTCGAGCGGCACGAGCTGCACCTCGACCTCGTCCTGAAACTGCTCGCCCGACCGAAGCTTCAACGCCCGAAGGTCGAAGCTGGTCATGCGGCCAGCGTAGCAGCGTCCTCCTCGATCACCGGCTCCGCCGGCGGGGCGCTCTGCGACCTCACGATCAGCACGACGGACGCGACGATCGCGGCGCCGGCGAGCAGCACCCACGCAGTGATCGCCTCGTCCAGGACGACTGCGCCGAGGAGCACGGCGATCACGGGGTTGACGTACGCGTAGGTGCTCACGAGCTCCGTCGGCGCGATCGTGAGCAGCCAGACGTAACAGGAGTACGCGACGATCGAGCCGAAGATGATGAGCGCGGCGAGCGCGAGCCACGAGCGACCCGAGACCGCGCCGACGTCGAGCCGTTCGCCCGACGCGTAGCCCACCGCGGCGAGCAGCGCGCCGCCCGCGAGCATCTCCATCCCTGAGCCGAGCAGCAGGTTGTCGGGCAGCCGCGCGCCCCGGGCGTAGAGGGAGCCGATCGTCCAGGAAATCGGAGCGAAGAGGCAGATGAGCGCGCCGATGAGGTCGATGTCGCCGCCCGGCCGGATCAAGAGCGCGATGCCCACAAACCCGACGATCACCCCGACGACCGACAGCGGCCTGAGCCGGCGGCCGTTCGCAGCGAAGTCGAAGGTCGCGATCCACAGCGGGAAGGTCGCGACGATCAGCGCCGCCACACCCGTGTCGATCCGCGTCTGCGCCACCGCAACGAGGGCGTTCCCTCCGACGAGCAGGAACGTGCCGACGATCGCCGTGGAGATCCAGTGGCGGAGCGTCGGGCGCTCACGAGGCCGGAAGAGCGCGAAGAGGATCGCCCCCGCGATCAGAAACCGGATCGACGCCATCAGGAACGGCGGGATCGACTCGATCGCGATCTCCATCCCGAGGTACGTCGCACCCCAGATGACGTAGATCGCGCCGAGCGCAGCCCAGACTGCTGCTGGAGGAGCGTGAGGCCGTTTCACGGCAGGGACTCGTTCCCGGGGTGCGCGGGGTGGTGCGAGGCAAGGACGCAGGGAGCGTTCGTATCCGCAGTGATACGGGCGCGACTGAGGACGCAGCATCGCGCCACCCCGCCCGGCCCGGGGGCACAGCTCCCTGTCGTGAAAGGGCCTCTCAGCCGATGCGCCACGGACCGCGTCGTTCGCGAGTGTCAGTCACACGCGAGTCCGCGCCGTAGCGAACAGCCAGCGGGCCGATCAGCAGGAGGAAGGCGAGGATCACTAGCTCCATGACTTCCAGTATCGGCATGGGCTTCCATTAGCACAAATCGGGTTTTGGTACCTTTCCATTATGGATACTGATCGTTGGCTCGGCGTCGAGCTTCGCCACTTGATCGCGCTGGACGCGGTCTCCCGTGAGGCGTCGTTCGGCCGCGCGGCGACCTCGCTCGGCTACACCCAGTCCGCGATCAGCCAGCAGATCGCGACCCTCGAGCGGATCGTCGGCGAGAAGCTCGTCGAGCGCCCGGGAGGGCCCCGCAAGGTCTCGCTGACCGAGGCCGGCGAGCTGCTGCTCCGCCACGCCGAGGCGATCGTCTCACGCCTCTCTGCGGCCAGGGCAGACATGGACGCTCTCGGCAACGGCCAGGCGGGCACGCTCCGCGTCGGCGTCTACCAGAGCGTCGGCGAGCACATTCTCCCCACGCTCATGTCGCGCTTCGTCGCGGGCTGGCCCCGCGTCGAGGTCTCACTCGAAGAGGCAGCGAACGACGTCGAGTTGCTCGGCCAGATCGAGCGCGGCGAGCTCGACCTGACGTTCGCCGACTTGCCGCTCCCCGAAGGCCCATTCCAACATGCTGAGGTGCTGCGCGATCCCTACGTGCTCGTCCTCCCGGCCGACGCGGACGATCCCGACACGACCACGCTCGCCGCCGCGGCCGGGCTCGACCTGATCGGCTTCCGGCACTGCCGCGGGCTGAACCAGCTCGAGAGCTTCTCACCCGAGCCGCTCCGCTTCGTCTTCCGCTCCGACCACAACGGGACCGTGCAAGGCATGGTCGCCGCCGGCTTCGGCGCCGCCGTCGTCCCGCGGCTGACCGTCGACGAGGAGGACGAGCGCGTGCGCGTCGTCGAGCTCGACGACGTCCCGCCGCGGGTGATCGCCGCCGTCTGGCACCGCGACCGGCACCGCGGTCCAGCCGCGCGCGCGTTCGTCGAGCTCGCGCAGCAGGTCTGCGCCGAGCT
>JBDTVA010000259.1:0-3224 GCA_040007455.1 Actinomycetota bacterium
GGTAGGAGTGAAGCGCGCTGCGGACGAGCTTCAGCTCGTCGTCGTCGAGCTCGATCGTGTGCTGCACGAGACAGCTCCTCTCGGTTCGTAGCCCATCTACATCCGGAAGACGCCGAAGATCGTCTCCGGGATCGGCGCGTTCAGCGCGGCCGAGAGCCCGAGCGCGAGTACCTTCCGCGTGTCGAGCGGGTCGATGATCCCGTCGTCCCAGAGACGTGCGGTCGAGTAGTACGCGTTCCCCTCGCGCTCGTACTGCTCGCGGATCTCGTCGGGGTCGGCGTCGCCCACCATCGTCAGCACCATCGCCGCCTGCTCGCCGCCCATCACCGAGATGCGCGCGTTCGGCCACATCCAGAGCTGCCTCGGCTCGAACGCTCGCCCGCACATCGCATAGTTGCCGGCGCCGAACGAGCCGCCGATCACCACGGTGAACTTCGGCACCTGCACGTTCGCGACCGCCATCACCATCTTCGCGCCGTCGCGCGCGATCCCGCCCTCCTCGTACTCCTTGCCGACCATGAAGCCGGTGATGTTCTGCAGGAAGACGAGCGGTACCCGCCGCTTCGCGCAGAGCTCGACGAAGTGCGCGCCCTTCTGCGCGGACTCGGCGAAGAGGACGCCGTTGTTCGCGACGATCCCGACGGGGAAGCCCTCGATCCGAGCGAACCCGCAGACGAGCGTCTCGCCGTACAGCTCTTTGAACTCGGCGAAGCGCGACCCGTCGACGATGCGCGCGATGATCGCGCGCGGATCGACTTGCGTTCGGTGGTCGTCGGGGATCAGCCCGTAGAGCTCCTGCACATTCGCCGCGGGCGGCTCGGGCTCCGCGACGTCCCACGGTGGCGGGGGCTTCGCCGTGTGCAGGTTGCGCACGATCTGGCGGACGAGGGCGAGGGCGTGCTCGTCGCTCGTCGCGTAGTGGTCGGCGACACCCGAGCGGCGTGCGTGCACATCCGCGCCGCCGAGCTCCTCGGCCGTGACGTCCTGCCCGGTCGCCGCCTTCACGAGCGGCGGCCCGCCGATGAAGATCGTCCCGGTGCCGCGAACGATGATCGTCTCGTCGCTCATCGCAGGCACGTACGCGCCGCCCGCGGTGCACGAGCCCATCACCGAGGCGATCTGCGGGATCCCCGCGGCGGAGAGGTTCGCCTGGTTGAAGAAGATCCGCCCGAAGTGGTCGCGGTCGGGGAACACCTCGTCCTGAAGCGGAAGGAACGCACCGCCGGAGTCGACGAGGTAGATGCACGGCAGCCGGTTCTGCGCGGCGATCTCCTGGGCGCGCAGGTGCTTTTTGACGGTCAGTGGGAAGTAGGAGCCGCCCTTCACCGTCGCGTCGTTGGCGACGATCACGCAGTCGCGGCCTTCGATCACGCCGATCCCGGTGATGATCCCTGCGCTCGGCGCCTGGTCGTCGTACAGCTCCCAGGCGGCGAGCGCGTTCAACTCGAGGAAGGCTGTGTCGGGATCGAGGAGCCGGTCGATGCGCTCGCGCGCGGTCAGCTTGCCGCGGGAGCGATGACGCTCGACCGCTTTCTCGCCGCCGCCCCGTGCGACGAGGGCCGTGCGCTCGCGCAGCTCCGAGACGAGCTCGGCCATCCGCGCTCTGCGCCGGTCGAAGTCAGCCGACTCGCGCTCGACCTGCGAGCTCAGCACCGCCATCGTCGCTGAGCCTAGCGGGCGCTCCGGGCGAAGACGGCTGCGGCCTTCGCGCCACCCGAGCCCAGCTGGAGGGTGCAGGCTGGGCGAGTCCCGCGGCAGGCGCCGCTCCAGCGGACGAAACGCCAACCGCGTGCCGCCTTCGCGCGGAGCGCAACCCGGGACCCCTCGACCCGCTGCGTCGAGCACGAGCGGGAGCAGCGCACGTCGGAGCCCGTGACGGTGCCGCGCCCCGTGATCTGGAGCACAAGCCGCCGGAGCGGCCGGAAGACGGCGCCGGCCTCCGTCGTCGCACCGAGGTCGACGAAGCAGATCGAGTCGGACGTCCCGGCGCAGGCGCCGGTCCACGAGCCGAACCCGAAGCCGGGCAGCGCGTCCGCGACCAGCTCGATCGCCGTCCCGGCGTCCCACTCGGTGGTGCACGAGCCGTCGCACTCCTGGCCGTTGACGCTGCTCGTCACGAAGCCGGAGCCCGAGACGCTCAGGCTCAGCTGCACCTGGGCGGTCGCGTCCAGCAGCCAGCGCGAGTCCTGGACGTCGAACCAGGCTCCGCTGTGCGCGTAGTAGTCGTCGCGGTTGACGTCGAGGACCGCGCCGTCGAGCGGGCCGCCACGGTAGAACGTCGCGAGGACGTCGACCGAGCTGTCGCACGGGTGTCCGTCGTCGCCGGGGCACGAGTGAGGGGCTCCCGGTGGGAGCGCGCCGAGCGCGTGCAGCAGCTCGTGGGCACCGACGTAGGCGGCGCCGCCGCCGTCGCCGATCGTCAGATCGCAGCCCGACCGGAGGTAGACGATCCCGTAGGAGAACGGCCCGCCGGTCGTCCGGCCGCCGGAGCCGGTCCCGCAGACCCTGCTGTCTGCGACGACGCCGTCGTAGAAGACGAGGTACTTCTTGTCGGGAGCCGCGAACACGAACGGCGTCGACGCGAGCTGTGTCGCGATGCGCTGGAACCGATCGAGATCCGGGAGGTACACCGAGGCCGGGTCGGGGAGACGCACGAAGCTGAGGTCGAGGTTGCCGAAGCGGCTGTCGCAGCCGGGGAACTCGAACAGGTCGAACCGTGGGGCTCGCGTCGGGTCCTCGCGTTGCCACCACTCGTCGATCGCCGCGACGTCGGTCGCGATCGACGAGGCGAGCTCCGCGAAACGCTCGGGGCCGTCGGCCGGGACCGCGTAGATGACGTGGATCTGCTCGCCGCCCATGCGGTCGTGGACACGGTCCGACTGGGCGAGATCGTTCCCGCACCAGCGCAGCGGGGTGATCGCCGCGGGTGCCGCCGGCACGAGGAGGAGCGCAGCGACCGCGACGGCCGCGCCAAGGATCACGCGCACCGCCACAGCCTGCCAGACGTTCGCGACAATGACGTCGTGGCCGACGAGGTCGACCGGCTCTACGTGCTGCCGCTGGAGGAGTTCACCGCGGCGCGCAACGAGCTCGCGAAGCGGCTCGGCGACACGTCGGTCAAGCAGTTGAAGAAGCCGACGGTACCCGCGTGGGCGGTGAACCAGCTCGCGCGCACGCGCGAGGTCGATGTCCGGCGCCTACTCCGCGCGGGAGAGCAGCTCGAG
>JBDTVA010000260.1:0-3215 GCA_040007455.1 Actinomycetota bacterium
TCGGTGCTCTGGTCGCCGAGGCCGCTGCTCAGCGGGGCCCACGCAGGCCTGTTCGCGCTCGCGCTTGCAACGTGCGGCGCGCTTGCGTGGGCGGCGTGGGGGCGACCCGACACGGTGTCACTCGTCGTCGACGGTGTGCTCCTCGGCCTCGCTCTCGTCGCCGTCGGCGGCCTGATCCTGCTCGCGGTGGAGTACGACCGCGCCGTGATGCCGGCGACGACCGAGTTCGCAGCGCGGTACCAGGGGCTCGGCGGAGGACCCAACACGGCGACGATGGTGATGGCGCTCGGCGTCCCGCTCGCTGCACAACGGCTGTTGCGCGGGGGCCGTTGGTCGCGTGTCGCGGCGGGTGCGCTCCTGCTCCTGCTGCTCGGATCGATCGTGGCGTCCGGCTCGCGCGGCGCGCTGCTCGCCGCGTTCGGGGGCCTCGCCGTGTTCGCGGTACTCACGGCGCGCGCTCCGAGGCGGAAGGCGCTCGCGCTCGGTGGAGTCGCTGTGGCGCTGCTCGTCGCGATCGTCGTCACGCGCGCTCCCGACCCGCTGCCGCCCGGGACGCCGTCCACCTTCGTTCCCCCCTTCGCCGGCCACAGCGGAGAGAGCCCGTTCGAGGCGAAGGGCGACTTCGTCGACGCCAACTTCGTGCTCCGGCTGGAGGACGACGTCGGACACCCAGGGCTCGGCGTTGCCGACACGCGACGGCGAACGCGGACGCTGCTCAACTCGAGTGGGCGTGCACAGGCCTGGGCGGGCACGCTCGGGCTCGTTGCCGAGCGGCCGATCGCCGGCTACGGGTTCGGTCTCGAGGACAAAGCGTTCGTCGACCGGTACATCAACTTCCATTCGGCAGTGCCCGAGAACTCGTACCTCGGCCTGTCGCTCCAGCTCGGCGCCGCCGGCATCCTGGCGCTCGCGACGGTTCTCGTGCTCCTCCTCGTGGCCGGCGCATCGGCGTTTCGGAGCCTCGACGACCTTGCTCGGCTGCTGCTCGCCGCGTGTGCGGGCGCGGTCGTGGGCGGGCTCGTGCTCGGGGGTTTCCAGTCCTTCCTCTACGCCGTCGGGAGCAACGCAGCGCTCACGTTCTGGCTGGCCGCGTTCATGGTCGCGGCTGCGGCGGCAACGCGAGAACGTGCAGCAGCTCGCTGAGACGAAACCGCGCGCGGTGGAGCGCCGGGCCCGCCTCCTCGTCCTGAACCAGTACTACTGGCCGGCGGTCGAGGCGACGGGGCAGTTGCTCTCGCAGCTCTGCGCAGGGTTGGCCGAGGACTTCGACGTGACGGTCGTGACGGGTGTTGTCTCTGGAACCGCGCCGGGAAGAGAGCGCCACGACGGCGTCGAGATCGTTCGTGTCGCGTCGACCGCGTTCGACCGCCGGCGCCTGATTCTCCGCGCGACGAACTATTCGACCTACCTCGCGCAGTCGCTCGTCACCGCGCTCCGCGCCGAGCGACCCGACGTCGTCCTGTGCATGACCGATCCTCCTTTGATTGCGGACGTCGCGCTCGTCGTCTCGCGCAGGTTCGGCGCGCCGCTCGTCGTGATCAGCCAGGACGTCTTCCCCGAGGTCGCGGTCGAGCTGAAGCGGCTGGACAACCCCGTCGTCGTCGCCGCGCTGCGCTATGCGATCCGGTTCTACCTTCAGCGCGCGGACCGCGTCGTCGCAATCGGCGAGACGATGCGGACGCGGCTCGCCGAGAAAGGTGCCGACCCTGACAACGTCGTCGTGATCCCGAACTGGGTCGACGTCGACGCGCTGACCCCGCGTGCGCGCGACAACGACTGGGCGCGCGAGCACGAGCTCGTCGAGCCGTTCGTCGTCATGCACTCGGGCAACATCGGACACGCGCAGAATCTCGACTCGCTGATCCGCTCGGCGACGTTCCTGCGCGACCTCGACGACCTTCGCATCGTGCTGATCGGCGGTGGTGCGCGTCGGCAGGAGCTGAAGGATCTCGCGCGCCTCCTCGAAGTGGAGCAGGTGCGCTTCTTCGGCTACCAGCCCCGGGAAGTCCTGCCCGAGTCGCTGTCGAGCGCCGACATCCACGTCGTCGGCCTCGCCAAGGGACTCTCCGGCTACGTCGTCCCGAGTCGGCTCTACGGCATTCTCGCCGTCGGCCGGCCGGTGATCGTCGCCGCCGATGCCGAGAGCGAGACCGCGCAGGTGGTCCAGGAGGCGGAGGCCGGCGTGGTCGTGCCGCCGAACCGTCCCGAGCTCCTGGCCGCGGCGATCCGCAGGGCACACGACGGCGAGCTCGACCTGGAGTCGATGGGCCGGAAGGGGCGCGAGTACGTCAGTGGGGCGGATCGCGTCGTCGCGATCGGGCGCTACCGCGCCCTTCTGCGCGACCTCGTCGGGGCGAGCGGGCCGTCGTGAGCAGGCGGGTCGCAGTCATCGCAGGCGTCGTCGTCCTGGTCGCGGTGCTCCTCGTCGCGGTCGGCCGCTGGGAGCGCGAGCGGCACGCCGACGAGGAGGTGCGGGGAATGGAGCGGGTCCTCGTCGCGATCGGGCCGCTCGACAACCCGACGCTCGCGTCGTTTCGCTTCCTGACCGACTTTCAATGCCTCGGCTACAAACGGGAGAAGAACCCGGTAGCGCTCGAGGTCTGCTTCGACGCGGCCGGCCGCGTCGTCGAGGCGTTCGACCGCCGGGAAGGCGAGGCGAAGATCTGGAGCCTGCGCGAGGACCCGACCTCGTCGACGCTCCGCCGCGACCGCGCCGAGGTCGACCGCCTGCTCGTGCGAATGGGCGTGCCGGAGCGGCTCATTCGCGACGTGCATGAGAGGGCCGCGAACTGAGCCTCGATCGAGCGCGGGTCCAGCTTGAAGGCGGGATCCAGGCCCTCGTCGCCGCCCTGATCGTGTGGACGGCCCTCGGGTCGAGCAGCGTGTACCCGTGGAACATTCCGGTCGGGCGGACGATGCGCTGGGTCGTGCTGGCCGAGCTGGCGGCGTTCGCACTGCTCTACGTGTGGCTGCGGCCCCGTCGAGACGTGCGAGTGTCTGCGTGGGTTGTGCTCGCGGCGGCGCTCCCTGCGCTCGCTGTCCTCTCCGCGCTGTGGTCTCCCGTCCCCGGCCTCACGGCCGGGCGCGCCCTGACGGTGGCCGCGCTCTTCGTCGCCGCCGGAGCTGTGACGTACGGCGTCGGAGCCTCTCCGGAACGACGCGGAGAGATCCTGCTCGGCATCCTCGCGGGCTGCGTCGTCGTCGCGGTGTTCGGG
>JBDTVA010000261.1:0-3209 GCA_040007455.1 Actinomycetota bacterium
GCATGGTCGGGATCAACGTCCCGATCCCGGTGCCCGTCGCGTACTACTCGTTCGGTGGCTGGAAGGCGTCGCTCTTCGGCGACACCCACATCTACGGGCCGGAGGGGATCTCCTTCTACACGCGCGGCAAGGTCGTCACGTCGCGCTGGCCGGATCCCGCTACGTCGAAGGTCGACCTGGGCTTCCCGCAGACGCGCTGAGCGCCGCGCGCGCCGCAGCCTCGAACGGAGTCAGCTCGATCGGCACGAGCCGGCGGATGCGTTCGTCTTTCGCGATCGTCTCGTTCCGCAGCCCTTCGATCAGCGGTCGTGCAACCGACGCCTTGACCGGCGTCACCAGGTGGAGCCAGTACGACGAGAGCCTGGGCGTCAGGAACGGGATCTCCACGATGAGGGGTCGCTTGCCGCGCAACACACCCACGCGCTCGATCATCTCTCGGTAGGTCATCACCTCAGGCCCACCGGCGTCGAAGCTCTCCCCGAGCGCTTCGGGACGGCCCGCGACCGACGCGAGGTACTCGACGATGTCCGCGAGCGCGATCGGCTGCGTGCGCACGCCGACCCACCGAGGGCAGATCATCGCGGGCAGACGGTCGACCAGGGCGACGATCGTCTCGAACCCCGCGCTGCCGCGACCGATTACGACGGCGGCCCGCACGGTCGTCAACGGCACCGAACCACCCGAGAGGGCGCGCTCGGTTTCGAGACGGCTGCGCAGATGCGGCGACAGAGCGGGAGAGTCGTCGCCCAGGCCTCCCAGGTAGACGAGCTGCTTCACGCCGGCGAGCGCGGCCTGCTCGGCGAACGTCGTCGCGGCGGCGTGATCCTGCGCAGCGAAGTCGCGTGTGCCGAGCGAGTGTACGAGGTAATAGGCGATCTCCACGCCTTCGAGCGAGCGGCGAACGGAGTCGGCATCGCTCACGTCCGCCTGCAACCACTGGACGCCGGCTCCCTTGCGCTCGTGGTCGCGTTCGCGTCGTGACAGCGCGACGACATCGTGCTTGCGCGCGAGTACGGGAAGGAGCGCAGAGCCGATCGTGCCGCTCGCGCCGAAGACGGCGACCTTCACGCCGCCTCGCGGATCAGCCGCGCGAAGAAGCGGTGACTGATCAGGGAGTGCAGGCGCGCTTGCACACGAGAGTAGATTGCGCCGGCGAGCCGCGGGCTGTACTCGGTCAGGGTCGAGCGCAGGACGACCGCGTCGTTGCCGACCTGCTCGAGCGTGAGCACCCCGCCGGGCCGTCCCACCAGTAGGCCGCCGACGATCGGATACGTGCAGGTCACGCGCTCGGTCCCGGCGACGACAGCGGGCGGACCCAGCTCGATCAGGGTCGGCCCTCGCTTGAGCAGTCTGACGTCGACACGTCCATCGCCGGGGGTCACTCGGACGAGGCCGCGGGTCGTCGCCTCGACCTCGCGCCAGTAGCTCGTAGCGAGGGCCCGTGCGCCATGCGCTGTCGGCTCGACCACGGGCCCCGATGCGGCTGTGGCCTCTCGCGTGGTCACGGGGTCCCGGGCTCGCCCCACGTCCACACCCTAGCCGGACAACTCTTCGACACGGCCGCGCACGACCGCGGACCCCTGGGGTGAAGAGCCGTTCGCCGGCCCCTGGTTGAACAGGCACGGAGAACGGCTCAAGATCCGCCCTGTGCACCTCTGCAATGCGTGCGGGCAGGAAAATCCGGCGATCGCCCGGTTCTGCCTGGCGTGCGGCCAGCCGCTCGCCGGCGACGACGAGGCACCGCACGAGGAGCGCCGGCTCGTCAGCGTCATCTTCGTCGACCTCGTCGGCTTCACGTCGCGCGCCGAGCGGCTCGACCCCGAGGACGTCCAGGCGCTGCTTCGGCCGTACCACGACGCCGTTCGGGAAGAGATCGAGTCGTTCGGCGGTGTCGTCGAGAAGTTCATCGGCGACGCGATCATGGGGCTGTTCGGAGCGCCGACGGCGTTCGGCGACGACGCCGAGCGTGCCGTGCGCGCGGCGCTCGCCGTGCGGGAACGAGTGCGTGTGATCGACGAGTCGGATCCCGAGCTCGACCTGAAGATCCGCGTCGCCGTGAACACCGGCGAGGCGCTCGTCGTGATGAACGCGCGGGCCGCGCTGGGCGAGGCGATGGTCACCGGCGACGTCGTCAACACCGCCGCGCGACTTCAGACCGCCGCTCCGATCGGCGGCATCCTCGTCGGCGACGAAACCTATCGCGCGACGCGCGACGCGATCGTCTACGCACCAGCTCCGGCGGTTCACGCGAAGGGCAAGGAGCTTCCGGTCGCGGCGTGGGTTGCGGTGCATGAGGCGCACGTGCCGGGGGAACGCAACCTGGCCGGTGCGCTCGTCGGGCGCGCGCGCGAGTTGGAGCTCCTGAGTGGGACGTGGGAGCGCGTCGCTTCCGAGCGGACGCCGCAGCTCGTGACGGTGATCGGGCCCGCCGGGGTCGGGAAGACACGGCTGGGAGTCGAGTTCGCCGGGCTCGTCGAGGCCCGTGGCGGCCGGATCGTGCGCGGACGCTCGCTTCCCTACCGCGAGAGCACCGCCTACGCGGCGCTCGGGTTCCAGCTGAAGCAGCTCTGCGGCATCTTCGAGACCGACAGCGTCGAGTCCGCGCTGCAGAAGCTCGAAGGCGCGGTTTCGACCCTGCTTCCACCCGCGGAGTCGAGGAGCGTCACCGAGCATCTCGCTGTTCTGCTCGGGTTGGACCCCTCGGGCAGCGTCGCCGACCGCGAGAGCCTCTTCTTCTCGATTCGCACCTTCATCGAGGCGGTCGCCGCCGACCGGCCGACGATGCTTGTGTTCGAGGACCTCCACTGGGGGGACGAGAGCCTGCTCGACCTCGTGGAGCTCCTGGCAGCGCGGCTGCGCGACCTGCCGATTCTCGTCGTCGTGCTCGCCCGACCGGAGCTCCTCGACATCCGTCCTGCGTGGGGCGGCGGCCTCGTGGCGCACTCCGCTGTTCAGCTACGGCCGCTCGATGTGCGTGACGCGTCCGAGCTCGCCGCGAACCGCCTGACTGAGCTCGGTTTCGGCGAGCGTGCGGGTGAGGCGACGGAGCTCGCGCAGCTCGCCGACGGCAACCCGCTCTTCATCGAGCAGCTCGTCGGCGCGCTCGCTGAAACAGGCGCACCGGAGGCCTCGCTTCCGACGACGATCAGGGAGCTCATCGCGGCGCGGCTCGACGCGCTGCCGGCGAGCGAGCGGGCGGTCCTGCTCGA
>JBDTVA010000262.1:0-3205 GCA_040007455.1 Actinomycetota bacterium
ACGCGGCTCGTCGTCGGGGTGGGCGGGAAGTTCGATCAGAGCCTGCTCGCGACGCTCGAAGAGCTCGTGTCGGAGTTCCCCCTCGGCGAGATGCCGGGACCGGACCCCGTCCGGCTCGACTCGAACGGCGAACCGCACGTCGTCGTGCACACGAAGGCGTCCGACCAGGCGCACGTGTCGCTCGGCGTGCGCAGCTACCCGATCGTGCACCCCGACCGCTATGCGCTGCAGCTGCTCTCGACGGTGCTCGGCGGCGGGATGTCCTCGCGGCTGTTCACGGAGGTGAGAGAGCGGCGCGGGCTCGCGTACTACGTCTTCGGCGTCAACAACAGCTACACCGATGCCGGTTCGCTCTTCTCGCAGGCCGGGGTCGACATCAACAGGATCGACGAGGCCATCGCAACGATCGTGCGCGAGCTGCGGCGGATCGCCGAGGAGCCGGTGCCGGACGACGAGCTCGAGAAGGGGAGGAACTTTGCGAAGGGCCGTTTCGTGCTGCAGCTCGAAAGCCCGCACGGAACGATCATGTACGGCCTTCGGCGCGAGGTGCTCGAAGGGCACGCGACCGAGCCGAGCGAGGTGCTCGAGGGCCTGGACGCCGTCACCGTCGAGGATCTGCAACGCGTCGCTCAGGACGTGATCGGCCGGAACGCGCTGAACCTCGCGGTGATCGGCCCGTTCGAGGACGCCGAGCGCTTCGAGCGCCTGCTTGCGTAGCGGGGTCGCGCTCGTCTTCGCGGTCGTGGGCCTCGCCGCTTGCGGCGGAGGCGGCGAGGACGGCTACCCGCAGGAGTCGATCGACGCGTTCGTCAAGGAGTGCGCCGCGGAGCCCAAATCGGCCGAGCGCCAGTGCCGGTGCGTGGTCGAGCGGCTGCAGGAGACGATGCCGTACGAGGAGTTCGCCCGGGCGGACGAGGCGCTCACAGAGAATCGTGAGCCGGCCGCGGCCTCGCTCGAGAAGCTGAGGGCAGCGGTCACCGCCTGCGGCACGGCTTAGCCCGCCAGCTCCTCGAGGTCCTTCGCGATGTGCTCGCGATCCTCCTCGTCGGCGATCTGCGTAAGCGCTTCGCGTCCGAGCTCCAGGTTGCGCCGGTACTCACCCTCGTTCCCCGTGACCTGGTGCGCGCGGGCGAGCGCTTCGTAGGCGCTCGGGAGGTCCCAGTCGCCGATCCTGTTCTCGGTGCAGTGCTCGAGACAGCGCTGCGCGTGGTACACCGCCGCGTCGCCTCGGCCGAGCACGGCGTTGACGCGCGAGATCTGCCACTGTCCGCGCGCCGCGTTCTGCGGGCCCACGCCGTCCGCGTGGCTCCAGTGATACGCCGACGCGTGCGTCGCGTTCAGCATCGCGTCGTCGTCCGCCGGCGTACGGCTTTGCTTCTCGAGCAGCGTCCACGTGACGTTGTACAGATCGACGCCGAGCTGCCGGTGGTCGATCTCGCTCCCCGTCTGCGGTTCAGCCATCAGCTCCTCCTCAGTCGAGAGTCAAGGCGGCGACGCGGCGGCCGAGCGCACGGGCCTCCGCTTCGGTGATGTCGGGACGATACGCGAGCACGACGACGATCTTCGGCGCCCGCCCGTAGACGATCGCCGCACTCGCGCGCAGGTCGGAGATCCACCCTTCCTTGTGCGCGACCGGCGCGGAGAAGAACGGCTCGAGCAGCCCTCCGCGCGTCGAGTGCACGAGCAGCGCGATCCCGCGGCGCGCCTCCGTTCGCGAGAGGCCGGTCCTTCGCGCGACGTAGCGGTTGCCGGCAGCCGCGGCCTGGATCGCGTACAGCAACCGGCCGAGGTCGTGCGCGGTCGTCACGCGCGTGTGACCGTGCGAGGGCGGCCTCGGCGAGTCGGCAGCCGCGGACGTTCCCGCGCGGTACGGCCCCGGATACGTGCTCGCGCGGGCACCGAGGCGTCTGAGCGAGGCGGCGATCACGCTCTCCCCGCCGAGCACGCGGGTGAGGCGGTTTGCGGCGAGGTTCGAAGACCAGCCGGCCAGCTGGCGCAGGTCGTACCAGAGCGGTGAGCCGGGACCGTGGCCGCGGCGAAGCGCCTCCGCGAGCACGCCGAGCTTCACGGTCGAGGCGGCGGGGAAGCTCGCGTCGGAGTTCCAGCCGGCCCACGCTCCCGTGCCGAGGTCGTGCACCCAGAACGCGGCCCAGCCGCGGTAGGACGTGCCGATCTCGGCCAGCTGAGCCGCCAGGCGCGCGTCCTTCTGCCGCTCGGCCCGCGCTCCCGGCCGTGGCGCGAACCCGGGCGCGTCACGACCGCCGCGCCACGCGACGGGGCGGTGGTCGTGCCGCTCAACGGCGAGCACGTCTACGTGGGCGCGCGCGGCGCCGACCCGATCCCCCGCACGCAACGCGCGTTCCTCCCGGTCACGCGCGGAGTCGTACCGGGCCTGAAGGGCCGCGGGGTCGGGAGCGGCGGTGAGGAGCGCGAGTGCGGCGAGCGCCAGCAGCTTCACGCCGGAACGTCAGTCCTCGGTCTTCTCGCCCGCCGCACGGTCGCGGATCTCCTCGACCACCGCGGGATCGGCGAGCGTCGTGGTGTCGCCGAGCGTCCGTTCCTCCGCGACGTCGCGCAGGAGGCGGCGCATGATCTTGCCGCTGCGGGTCTTCGGGAGCTCCGGCGTGAAGACGATGTTCGCCGGCTTGGCGATCGGGCCGATCTTGTGCGCGACGTGGTTCCGCAGCTCTTCGAGCATCTCGACCGATGCTTCCTGGTCTCCCTTGAGCGTCACGTACGCGACGATCGCCTGTCCCGTCTGCGCGTCGGTCCGTCCGCAGACGGCGGCTTCGGCGACGCTCGGGTGGTCGACGAGCGCGGACTCGACCTCGATCGTCGAGATGCGGTGCCCGGAGACGTTCATCACGTCGTCGACGCGACCGAGCAGCCAGAAGTCGCCGTCGCGGTCGATTCGGGCGCCGTCGCCCGCGAAGTACACGCCGTCGTACTTCGACCAGTAGATCTCCCGGTAGCGGTCGTCCGCTTTGTGGATCCCGCGCAGCATCGCGGGCCACGGCCGCCTGAGCACGAGGTAGCCGCCGCCGCCCGGGCCGACCTCGTTCCCCTGCTCGTCGTACACCGCTGCGTCGACGCCCGGAAACGGCTTCGTGGCCGAGCCGGGCTTCGTCGTCGTGATCCCCGGCAGCGGCGTGATCAGGATCATCCCGGTCTCGGTCTGCCACCACGTGTCGACGACCGGCGTGCG
>JBDTVA010000263.1:0-3138 GCA_040007455.1 Actinomycetota bacterium
TCGACGAGCGCTGGCTCGTCCCGCACTTCGAGAAGATGCTCTACGACAACGCGCTGCTCGTGCCCGTCTATCTCCACGGCTGGGCCCGCACGGGGAACGAGCGGTACCGCACCGTGGCCGAGCAAGCGGTCGACTACATGGTGCGCGAGCTCTGGATCGACGGCGAAGGGTTCGCATCGTCGCAGGACGCCGACACGAACGGCGTCGAAGGGACGACCTACACCTGGGCGCCGGGCGAGGGCGCGCCCGAGGACCTGCTCGAGCCCTTCGAGCACGGACGGTCGATCCTCCGCGGCGAGCTCGACGACGAGACCCGCGCGCGCCTGCTCGCGATTCGCGAGCAGCGGCCGCAGCCCGCTCGCGACGACAAGGTGATCACGTCGTGGAACGGCCTCGCGCTCGCCGCGCTTGCAGAAGCAGGCCGGATGCTCGAGAGCCCCGACGTGTTGGAGATCGCGACACAGCTTGCCGAGCTGCTGACCGAGGGCGAGCTCGTGCGCTCGCGCCACGCGGGCAAGACCTCCGTGCCGGGCTTCCTGGACGACTACGCGAACGTCGCGCACGGCCTCTACGAGCTTCACATCGCGACGGGCGACGGGCGCTGGCTGCACGAGTCTCGCCGCGTCGCGCTGCTCGCGATCGAGCGGTTCGCCGACGACGAGCGCGGCGGCTTCTTCATGTCGGCAACCGATGCCGAGGCGCTCGTCACGCGGAGGAAGGACCTCGATGATCATCCCACGCCGTCGGGCAACTCGATGCTCGCGTTCGTGCTGCTGCGGCTGGGGCGGATCTGGGGCGACGACGAGCTCGAGCGCGCTGCGACCGGCGTCTTTCGGCTGCTACTGCCGATGCTCGCGCGCGCGCCGTCGGCGTTCGGCTGGACGCTTGCCGCGCTCGACCTCCACCTGTCGCCGCCGCGTGAGCTCGCGCTCCTCGCCGAGCCGGGCGACGAGATCGCGCGAGTCGCGCTCGCAGGCTGGGATCCGCACGCGGTGGTCGCCTTCGGTCCCGACGAGCAGGTGCCACTGCTCGCGGGCAAGCCCCGCGTTGACGGGAGGCCGACGCTCTACGAGTGCGAGCGGTTCGCCTGTCGGGCCGCCGTCACGGATGCTGACGCGATCCTTACCAACCCCACATCGACGATGAGCGCCTAAAGGGTATGAGGTCGGTGATGAAGCGCGTCCTTTCGTTCGGGGTGATCGTCGGCGCGGCGCTCCTTGCCGGCCTCACACCCGCTCCTCGCAGCACGGCCGCAGAGGCGCCGCAGCCGCGGCCGAACATCGTCGTCGTGATGTCCGACGACCAGGTGGTCGAGTCGATGCGCGTGATGGCGAACGTGAACGCCATGCTCGGCGAGCAGGGGACGACGTTCGCCGACAACTACGTCTCGTTTCCGCTCTGCTGCCCGTCGCGGACGACCTTCCTGACCGGGCAGTACGCACACAACCACACCGTGATGGGGAACGCGATGCCCCAGGGCGGCTACGAGAAGCTCGCGCCCACGCACGCGAACACGCTGCCGGCCTGGCTGAAGCTGGCCGGCTACCACACGGTGCACATCGGCAAGTACCTGAACGGCTACGGGCGGCAGCGCCCGACCGAGGTTCCGCCCGGGTGGGACGAGTGGTTCGGCTCCGTCGACCCGAGCACGTACCGCTACTACGACTACACGCTGAACGAGAACGGCAAGCTCGTCCACTACGGGACAGCCGCAGCCGACTACCAGGCCGACGTCTACACGGCGAAGGCCGTCGACGCCGTGAAGCGGCTCGCCGGACGCACGGAGCCGTTCTTCCTGTCGGTCGCGTACCTCGCGCCGCACGCCGGCGGGCCGCGTGAGACGGACGACCCGGCGAATCTCGGGACGCCGGCGCCGGCGCCACGGCACCGGAACCGCTTTGCGACCGAGCCGATGCCGCGTACGCCCGCGTTCAACGAGGCGGACGTCTCCGACAAGCCGCTCGCAGTCCGCCGCCGGCCGCTCCTCGGTGCCGCGCGCATCAACGGGATCACCGAGATGTACCGCCAGCGGCTCGAGTCGCTGCTCGCGGTCGACGAAGGCGTCGCCGCGATCGTGCGCGCGCTCTCCGACAGCGGCGAGCTCAGCCGCACGCTCTTCGTCTACACGTCGGACAACGGCTTCTTCCACGGCGAGCACCGCATCCCGAACGGGAAGGTGCAGCACTACGAGCCGTCGGCGCGCGTTCCGCTCGTCCTGCGCGGCCCCGGTGTCCCGCGTGGCGTGCGGATCACGCAGCCATCGGTCAACGTCGACCTCGCTCCGACGCTCGTCGACGCGGCGAACGCGAAGACGGGCAGGGCGACCGACGGCATGTCGCTGCTCGCGCTGCTCGCCGACCGCACGCGGTTCGTCGGCCGGGACGTCCTACTCGAGACGCCCACTTACGCGGCGATCCATACGCCCCGCTACGTCTACGTCGAGCACAACACCGGGGAGCGCGAGCTCTACGACCTCGGCACCGATCCGTACGAGCTCGCGAGCCAGCACGAGAACCCCGCGTACGTACAGATCCGCAGCGATCTGGCCCGGAGGCTGCTCACCCTCCGGTCATGCAAGGCCGCGGGCTGCCGGAAGGGCCCGACGCTGTCGGTTTCGAGCCGCTGCACCGGGAGCAAGCACCGCGTCGCCCTCGCCGGCGCTGATGCCCGCCTCGTCACGCGCGTGGACTGGGTCTACCGCGGTCGGGCGGCCGGTGCCGACCGCAAGCGGCCCTTCCAGGTCACGCTGGCGGGAGCCGCCGGGATCCTGCGCGCGAACGCGACGCTCGACGACGGGCGCCGCGTGTCGATCGACCGCCGCCTCGCCGCCTGTCGCGCGTAGCGCGTTACGATCGCGCCCCGTGGCGGCGCTCCTCTCGGTCGAGAACGTCACCCGTCGCTTCGGCGGCGTCGTCGCGCTCGACGGCGTGTCGTTCGAGGTTCCCGCCGGCGAGATCGTCGGGCTGATCGGCCCGAACGGCGCAGGGAAGACGACCGCGTTCAACGTGATCACCCGCCTCTACAGGCCGGACGAGGGCCGCGTCGTCTTCGACGGAGACGATCTCCTGCGCACGCCGGTGCACCGCGTCGTCAAGCGCGGCGTGGCGCGCACCTTCCAGAACGTCGCGCTGTGGCCGA
>JBDTVA010000264.1:0-3137 GCA_040007455.1 Actinomycetota bacterium
TCTGCCTGCCAGCGTGTGCTCGACGAAAAGCCCGTTCGCCGCGCGCTTGCCTAGCTAGACCCGGCGGCGAAAGGCGAGAAAACCGGCGGCAGCGACGACGAGCGCTGCGAGCGCGAGCGCGACCTGGACGAGCCAGCGATGACGCTCGCCAAACGGCTCCGTGGCCACCTCGAACGCCGGGTTCAGCCGCTCGGGCGCGAGTCGCGAAGGGTCGAGCACCGCGACCGGCCGCTCGACCGGCAGCCGCGCGTACTCGTAGCTCGGTGCACCCACGTCCGCGCCGTAGAGCAGCCGGAGCGGGCTCGGGTGACCGCCCTCCACCATCAGCGCGAAGGACGGGCCGTACGTCTCGGTCCTGATGCCCTGCAGCGGAGGATCGTCGCCGTTCTCGATCGTCACCCGCAGATAGCGGTACCGCGAGTCGAGCTCGATCGGGGGTGAGAGCACGCCGGGTGCGCGCGTCATCCGGCCGCTCGCGAGCCGGGCGAACGTGTGCCGGTCGTTCGAGCCGTCAACCCTGACGGGCCGGTCGTAGGTCGCCGGAACGGACGCGCGGAGCTCGAGCCTCGTGACCGGCGTCCCGCGGACCCCGAGGTCGAGCGTGTAGACGCTCGCGCGTGGATGCTCCGTCGTGCCGGCGAACACGGCGTGCCGCCGGCGCACGAGGTTCGGCCGCTCGAACTCGCCGAGCACCGTCGCGCCCGTGATCCTCGCGACGCCGGTCGCGCGGAGCTGGAGGAAGCGCTGGTCGGTCGGCGGCAGCACGATCGTCGTGCTCCGCGCACGCTTCGCCCCGACGACGTCGTACACGGTCGTGGTCGAGAGCCGTGTGAACGGGCCGCTCCTTGCGTCCGCGCCGAGCGCGGTCACGCGCCCGACGAAGTTGCCGCCGGTGATCCCGAGCTCGACGCGCTGGTACACGCGGCTGCCCGGACCGACGTCCACGAGCGCGACCGCGACGTTTCCCTGCCGCCCGCTGTTCAGGACGGTCGCAGGCAGGCCGACCTGGACACGATCGTCCGGGACGAAGCGCCACGGAACCTGCGCGCCGTTCGCGTCGACGACACGGAGGTCGGTGAAGTCCGGACGCACGTGCGCGAGCAGCAGACCGTCGGGCTCGAACCCGATCTTCCCGCCGGCGACCTGCTGCGGGAGGACGCGTGTGTACCGGAAGTCGCTCTGCTGAACCCCGGCAGCGAGCGACGCCGCCGCGACGACGGCGATCAGCTTCACCCGGTCTCGCCCTCCTTGCGGATCCGCTGGTACGCGAACGCACCGGCGAGGAGCAGTAACCCGAGCGCGACGAACGAGAGCACGCGGTAGATCTCGTCGAGCTCCTTCAAGTCGTAGACGATGACCTTCGCCGCAGCGATCCCGAGCAGCCCCAGGCCGCTGAGGCGCAGGCGCTTGTCGTCGCGGACGAGCCCGTAGACGACCGCCGCGAGCCCCGTTGCGCTCCAGAAGGCCGAGAGCAGCACCTGCGGCGTCTGGCCGGGTGCGAGCTTGCCGCCCGAGGTCAGGTCGACGATTGCAATCGAGGGGACGTAGACCGCCCCGACTGCGCCGACCAGCGTGAGCAGCTTGTCGAGCGGATCCGGTGAGAGACGAGCCGCGACGAGCGCCGCGATCGTCGTCACCACAGCCGCAAGGAGCGCGCTGCCCAGGTCGTCCACGCCGTCACGGAGCGCGAGCTGCGGGGGCGCCTCGACCACCAGCGTGTGCGCGGCTGCGAGACCGACGAACAGCGCCGGGGCGATTCCGCCTAGCTCGACGAGCCCCCTCTTCGTCACGACCGCGAGGGCGACGGCGAGCGACGCCCACGCGACGACCACGGGGACGCCCTCGAACGCGATCGGCACGACGTACGCGAGCCCGGCGAGCGCCAGCAGGTCGAGGGCGTCCGTGAACTCTGCCCATGCGCCTCGGTAGAGCCTGGACACGGTCGCTGCCGCGGCGCTGACGAGGATCAGCGCGACGATCGCCGACCACTCCGGAGATTCCACGAGTTGGTCCGGCCGGGCGTCGAAGACGAGCGTGTGCGCCGACGCCGCCGCGAGGAAACCGACCGCCGCGACGTACCCGCGGTCCCGCTCCATCCTGCGGGCGAGCCACGCGAGCAGCACCGCTTCGACCGACCAGGCCGCGACGAGCGCCGGCCCGTCGAGCGCGAGCGCGGCGCCGATCGCGGAGAGGCCGATGCCGACCGCGAGCAGCAGCAACGAGACCTCCCGCGAGATGCGTCCGCGCAAGGTCGCCGCGCCGAGCGCAACGTGGACGAGAGCGACCCCGATCACCCAACCCGTCGCAGCGTCGGAGTGGCCCGCTTCGTCGAGCATGAGCCAGCCCGCGCCCGACGTCAGGATCGCGTCGGCCAGCAGGAGGCTCGCCGAGGAGAAGCGCAACTTCTCGGTCGTGTCGCGAAGCTCGTAGCCGATTGCGGCAACCGCGTACAGAACCCAGAACGCGGCGAGCATGACGAGTGCCAGCGCGAGCGAGTCGTCGTACGAGTCGGCGAGCCATGCGGCGAGTTGCGGCGCGCTCGTCAGGAACGCTGCGGCCGCCAGCCAGTCCCAGCGCTTCCAGAGGAGCACCCCGGTCGCGGAGACGAGGGCGACCGCCATGAACGCGAGCGCGATGCCGGACGTGCCTGCGGCGACAAGCACGGGCGACAGCAGCGCACCGACGATCCCGATGCCGGCGAGCTCCCGCGAGTCCCAGCGCACGGCGATCGCCGTCGCTGTGGCGCCAACGAGCAGCGCGACTCCGAGCCCGAGCGCCGGCTCGACGAGGCCGTAGAGGGTCGTCGCCGCCGTCGTCGAGGCGTAGAGCGACGCGATCGCGGCGGCGGCCGCGGCGAGCGCGGCCTGGCTGCGGCCCTTGCGTTCGTAGAGGTACAGGCCGAGTGCGAGGAGGGCCGTCGAGCCGAGGTAGGCGAGCGCGACGCGCGTCGGCTCGTCGATCCACCCGCGCCGGAGCGCGGTCGCGAGGAAGAAGACGACACCGATGAAGACCGCGACCGCGCCCGCCCACGCGAGCACCCTTCCGCCGAGCAGCTCCTCGAGGTCGAACGAGGGGCGCGCGGGTGCGGGCTCGGCGCGTGGAGGCCGCTGAGGCGGCGGCGCCGGCTGAGGCGTCGT
>JBDTVA010000265.1:0-3115 GCA_040007455.1 Actinomycetota bacterium
GACCTGATCGTCGTGCTCGGCGGAGACGGGACGATGCTGCGCGCGCTCAGGCAGAGCCTCGACACCGGCGTCCCGGTGTTCGGGATCAACTTCGGCAGAGTCGGCTTCCTGACGGCCGTCGACGCGGACGACTTCGGGTCGGGTCTGGCGCGCGCGCTCGCCGGCGACTTCGTCGTGGTCGAGCTGCCGACGCTCGAGGCCGAAGTCGGCGGCAAGACGCACACCGCGGTGAACGACTGCGTCGCGACGAGCTCGACGCTCGGGCGAATGGTCACCGTCGGCTGGTCGGTCGGCGGCGAGGACCTCGGCACGCTCTCGTGCGACGGGGTGATCGCCGCGACGCCCTCCGGCTCGACCGCGTACAACCTCTCGAACGGCGGGCCCGTGCTCGTGTGGGGACTGGACGCGCTCGTCGTGACGTTCATCGCGCCGCACTCGTTGCACGCGCGCCCGCTCGTCGTCCCGCGCTCCTCCGACCTCGTCGTGCAGAACAAGACGCCCGAGGTCGCGCTCACCGTCTTGGCCGACGGCCACCCGGTCGGCGAGCTCCGCGCCGACGACCAGGTCACGATCCGGCTCGGCGCCAAGCGCATGTGGCTCGCGACGCTTCCCGAGGCCACGTTCTTCACCCGCTACCGCGACACCTTTGCTTCGTAGCCTGAAGATCGAGAACCTCGTGCTGATCCGCGAGGCAGAGCTCGACCTCGCCGAGGGGCTGAACGCGATCACCGGGGAGACCGGGGCCGGCAAGACGATCCTCAGCCAGGCGATCGGGCTCTTGCTCGGCGCGAAGGGCGACGCTGCCGCAATCGGAGCGGACGGCGACGAGGCGTACGTCGAAGCCGAGCTCGACCTACCTGAAGGGCTGCTGGACGAGTTCGAGTCGTTCGCGGAGCTCCGCCCGGCCGACGAGGAGGGGCTCGTGCTCGCGCGCCGGATCTTCGCCGACGGCCGGACGCGTGCGTACGCGTGGGGGCGGAGCGTCGCGCGCGAGGACGTCGCGGCGCTCGCGGAGCGGCTCGTCGCGATGTCGGGCCAGTTCGAGCAGCGCAGGCTCGCGCGGCCGGGCTACCAGCTCGACGTGCTCGACTCGTACGTTGGAGACGAGCAGCGTCGGCGGCGTGCCGAGCTGCGGCGTGGTTGGCGCGAGCTGCTCGCCGCGCGCCGCCGCTACGAAGAGCTCGCGGCGAACGCCGCGGACGCCGAAGCCCACGTCGCCGAGCTGCGTGCGCTCGTCGAGGACACCGAAGGCCTCGAGCCCGACGCGGAGCAGACCCTGCGAGCCGAGCGCGAGCGCCTCAGACACGTCACCGAGCTCGCCTCGGGCGTCGAGGCGGCCGTGGAGGCACTGGCGCCCGACGAGGGCGACGGAGCGGGCGCCCTCGTCGGCGCTGCGGCGCACTCGCTGGCGCCGCTCGAGGAGCTCGCGCCGGAGCTGCGCGACGCGGCAGCGGGCCTCCGCGACACCGAGCACCGCCTGCGCGAGGCCGCAGGCGAGCTCCGTTCCTTTCTCGCCTCGCTCGAGGCCGAGCCGGACCGCGTCGAGCAGGTCGAGGCCGAGCTCGACCGGATCGCCGAAGCGAAGCGCCGGTTCCGCTGCGCCACCTTCGAGGAGCTGCTCGCGCGCGCCGCCGAGGCAGGCGCCGAGCTCGAGGCGCTCGCCGACGGCGCCGACCCGGTCGAGGCCGCCTCGCAGGCACGCGACGCCGCTGAGGCGAAGGTGCGCGCGCTCACCGACGAGCTCGCGCGCGCGCGGCGCGAAGCCGCGGAGCCGTTCGCGGAGGCGGTCGCGCGGGAGCTCGAGAGCGTCGGCTTCGGCGAGGGCGAGTTCGTCGTGGAGCTCGGCGAGCGCGAGCCCGGCATCAGCGGCGCCGACGACGTCGGCTTCCTGATCCGGCCGAACCCCGGCCTGCCGTTCGGCCCCGTCGCGGAAACCGCGTCGGGCGGCGAGCTCTCGCGGATCGCGCTGGCGATCGCGGCGGTCGGGGGCGGCGAGACGATGGTCTTCGACGAGATCGACGCGGGCATCGGCGGGACGACCGCGCACGCCGTCGGCGAGACGCTTCGGCGACTCGCCGAGCGGGCACAGGTGATCACGATCACGCACCTCCCGCAGATCGCGAGCCTCGCCGACCGTCACTTTCGCGTCGAGAAGATCCCCGGCGACCCGACGCACACCCGCATCGAGCGCCTGGAGGACGACGAGCGGCGCGACGAGCTGCAGCGGATGCTCGGGGGCGAAGAGTTTTTGGAGGCGGTACGTTGAACCCGATCGAGTTCACCGGCACCGCAAGGCTCGACCGAAAGACGAAGCACCTCGTGCGTCGGCTGTCCTCGAGCGACATCGCGATCATCCACCACCGCGACATCGACCGCGTGTCGGCGGAGGAGCTCGTCGATTCGGGCGTGCGGGTCGTGGTCAACTGCGCCGAGTCGCAGAGCGGCCGCTTCCCGAACCCCGGCCCACTTGCGCTCGTCCGCGGCGGGGTGAAGCTCGTCGACGCGCCGGGCGCCGAGCTCTTCGACCAGGTGTCGGACGGCGAGAAGCTCACGGTGCGAGGCGGCAGCGTCTTCCGCAACGGTGCGTGCCTCGCGTCGGGCAAGGTGCTCGAGGCAGGCGAGCTCGACCGCGTGCTGAGCGCGCAGCAGGGACGCGTGACCGAAGCGCTCGAGGCATTCGCGGAGAACACGATGCGCTACCTGCGCGACGAGGGGCGGCTCCTCTCGGAGGGCGTCGACTTCCCCGCGCTCACGACGCGCTTCCGGGATCGGCACGCGCTCGTCGTGGCGCGCGGGCCGGGGATGAAGCGCGACCTCCGCATGGTCCGCCCGTACGTGCGCGACTTCAAGCCCGTGCTGCTCGCAGTGGACGGCGGCGCCGACGCACTGCTCGAGGAGGGATTCAAGCCCGACCTGATCGTCGGCGACATGGACTCGGTCTCGGACCGCGCGCTTCGCTCCGGCGCCGAGATCCTCGTCCACGCCTACAGCGACGGCGTCGCGCCCGGCGCCGCGCGCTGCGACACGCTCGGCGTCCAGTACCAGGTCGTCTCGATGCCCGGGATCAGCGAGGACATCGCGCTCCTGCTCGCCTACGAGAAGGGCGCCGAGCTGA
>JBDTVA010000266.1:0-3095 GCA_040007455.1 Actinomycetota bacterium
CACTGCGACGACCCCGCGCAGGGCGTCCGCGAGCTGCGCCGCGTCACGAAGCCCGGCGGCCGCGTGCTCGCGTCCACCCACGGGGTGATGGTCTACCACCCTGCCCCGCACGACCTGTGGCGCTGGACGCACGAGGGTCTCGAACGCCTCTTCCTTACGAACGGCACATGGGCGAGCGTTAGCGTTCGGCCGTCTGTCGGAACGACTTCGACCCTCGCCCTCTTGCTCTCGATCTACGTCGACCTCGCCTCTCGCCGCGCGCATGTCGCGCCGATCGGGCGACTCGTGATCCGCGCGCTCCAGACGATCGGCCGCGGCGTCGACGGCCGCGCCGCGACTCTGCGAGAGCCCGGGCCGGGGACGCTGCACGCGAACTACCACGTGACGGCGGTCGCGTGAGCAGACGCGTCCTCGTCACGGGCGGCGGCGGCTTCATCGGCTCGAACCTCGCGCGTCGGCTGCTCGAGCAGGGCGACGCCGTACGCGTGCTCGACAACTTCTCCACCGGCAACCGGCGGAACCTCGCCGACGTCGTCGAGGAGCTCGAGGTCGTCGAGGGCGAGCTGCGCAGCTACGAGCGCGTGCACAACGCGATGCGCGGTGTCGAGGTCGTCTTCCACCAGGGCGCGCTCCCGTCGGTGCCGCGCTCGGTGCAGGACCCGCTGACGACAGGCGCCGTGAACATCGAGGGCACGCTCAACGTCCTGCTCGCCGCACGCGACGAGGGCGTGCGGCGCGTGATCATCGCGTCGTCGTCGTCGGTGTACGGCAACACGGGAACGCTGCCGCGCTTCGAGACGCAGTTCCCTGACCCGCTCTCGCCGTACGCCGTCTCGAAGCTCGCGGCCGAGCGCTACGCCGTGTCGTTCGCACGTGTGTACGGGCTCGAGACGGTCACCCTGCGCTACTTCAACGTCTTCGGCCCGCGGCAGGACCCGACCTCGCAGTACGCGGCCGTCGTCCCGCGCTTCATCGTCGCGGTCGACGCCGGCGAGCCCGTCTCGATCTACGGCGACGGTGAGCAGTCCCGCGACTTCACCTACGTGGACAACGTCGTCGACGCGAACATCAGGGCAGCCGACGCGCCCGAGGCTTCGGGCCACGTGATGAACGTCGCCACCGGCGAGCCGCGAAGCGTCAACGCGCTCGCCGACGCGATCGGCGAGGTGCTCGGCAAGCCCGTCGAGAAGGAGTACCTCCCGCCGCGCACGGGTGACGTCCGCGACTCGTGGGCCGACGTCGCGGAGGCGCGCCGCCTGCTCGGCTGGGAGCCCCAGATCGGGCTCGAGGACGGTCTGCGCCTGACCGCCGACGCGTTCCTCGCACGTGCCTGAGGAGCGAACGAAAGTCCTCAGGGTGATCGCCCGCCTGAACATGGGCGGGCCCGCGCTGCACGTCGCCTACCTCGCCGCGGGGCTCCGTGAGCGCGGCTACGACACGACCCTCGTCGCCGGAAGCCTCGCGCGCGGCGAGGACTCGATGGAGTTCGTCGCAGAGGAGCTGGGCGTGAAGGTCGAGCGGCTACCGGGGCTGCGGCGCGACATCTCGCCGATCCGCGACGTGGTCGCGGTGATCCGGCTCGCGCAGCTGATCAGGCGCGAACGGCCGACGATCCTGCACACCCACACCGCGAAGGCCGGCACGGTCGGGCGCGTGGCGGCACTCGTCGCCGGCGAAGCGCGCCCGCCGATCGTCGTGCACACGTTCCACGGCCACGTGCTGCGAGGGTACTTCGGGCCGGTGCGAACGCTCGGCTTCCGCCTGCTCGAGCGCTGGCTTGCGCGCGGCACCACCGCGCTCGTCGCGGTCAGCCCCGAGGTGCGCGACGACCTCGTCCGGCTCGGCGTCGCGCCGCGCGAGAAGTTCACCGTCGTGCGGCTCGGGATCGAGCTCGAAGACCGGGTCGATGGCCGGAACGGCAGGGACGAGACGCGTCGCGTGCTCGGGATAGCGCCCGACCGGTTCACGGTCGGCTGGATCGGCCGCATGACGGCCGTCAAGCGCACGGGTGACGTCCTGCTTGCCTTCAAGGAGCTGCGCGAGCGCGGCGTCGACGCGTGCCTCTGCATGGTCGGCGACGGCCCCGAGCGCGAGCAGGTCGAGCAGCGCGCGCACGACCTCGGGATCATCCGCGACACGCTGTTCCTCGGTTACCAGGAGGACGTCGCTCCCTTCTACGCCGCGTTCGACGCAATGATCCTCCCGTCCGGGAACGAGGGCACGCCGGTCAGCGCGATCGAGTCGCTCGCAGCAGGGCGGCCGGTCGTCGCGACGCGCGTCGGCGGCGTGCCCGACGTCGTCCGCGACGGCGAAGACGGTTTCCTCGTCGACCTCGGCGACGTCGGCGAGCTCGCGGGCGCGCTCGCGCGCCTCGCCGAGGATCCCGAGCTGCGCGGCCGGATGGGCGAGGCCGGCCGGGCCCGTGTGCTTCCGCGCTACGCCGTCGAGCGGCTCGTCGACGACGTCGACCGGCTCTACCGCGCGCTGCTCGCCGCGTGACGCCGCGCGTCGCCGCGGTGTGGGCCTGCGTCGCGCTCGCGCTCCTCTCGAGCGCGCTCACCCTGCCGGACACCTGGCGCTGGCTCTCCGAGCAGCGCACCGAGCTCGAGGAGCTCGGCCCCGCGGACCGGATCCAGGCGCCCGGCTTCAACAACCGTCTGCCCGTCGGCGGCTTCGACCTGTTCCGCGCGAACGTCCGCCGCGGCGACTCGGTCTACGTGCTCGCGCGCTCGGGGACGACCGTCCGCGGCGTCGACTTCCCGACCGGCGCGCGGACCTTCGCCCGCTACTACCTCCTGCCGGCGATCGTCGTCGAGCGGCCCGAGGACGCGACCGTCGTCGTCGGGATCGGCCGCGACCCGCGCGAGCTCGGGCTCCGCTACAAGAGCGAGCAGCGTCAGGACCCGTTCTACGTCGGACGCGTCAGGGACCCGTCGTGATCGGGCTCCTCCTCGCGAACGCGCTCTTCTTCGCGATCGGCGCCGGGTTGCTGCCGCTGCTCCGCATCGCCCCGGACCGAGCCTCGCTCGTCGAGCGCCTCCCGCTCGCGTACCCGGTCGGCGTCGCGGCGACGGGGATCGTCGCGGCGCACCTCG
>JBDTVA010000267.1:0-3071 GCA_040007455.1 Actinomycetota bacterium
CTGAGCTCCTGCTCCGTCACGCGTGTCGTGCCGGCGGCGATCCCGTCCGCGATGACGCGCGCCACGAGCTCGCACGAGCGGATCGCGTCGTCGTTGCCGGGGACGACGAAGTCGGCTTCGTCGGGGTCGCAGTTCGTGTCCACGAGCGCGATTACCGGAATCTTCAGCCGGCGCGCCTCGGCGACCCCGAGCTGCTCCTTCTTCAGGTCGAGGATGAACACGGCGTCGGGGTGGCGCTTCATGTCGGCGACGCCGCCGAGGTTCGCGTCGAGCTTCTCGAGCTGGCCCAGCAGCTCGATCCGCTCCTTCGACGGGAGCAGCTCCAGCTGCCCCTCCTCCTTGAGGCGGCGCAGCTCGTGCAGGCGGTCGATCCGGTTGTGGATCGTGCGCCAGTTCGTGAGCAGACCACCGAGCCAGCGGTGGTTGACGTACGGCATCCCGACCCGCTTCGCCTGGTTCTCCACGGCGTCCTGCGCCTGCTTCTTCGTGCCGACGAAGAGCACCGTGCCGTTACGGGTCGCGATGTTCTTGGCGAAGTCGTACGCCTCCTCGAGCAGCTGCTGGGTCTGCTGGAGGTCGATGATGTAGATGCCGCCCCGCTCCGTGAAGATGAAGCGGCGCATCTTGGGGTTCCAGCGCCTCGTTTGGTGGCCGAAGTGGACCCCGGCCTCGAGGAGCTCTCTCATGCTGACGACGGACATGGTGGCAGAGCCTCCGTTTCTCGGTTTCGTTGTGTACAGCTCCGGCAGGCTCGGCTGGAACCGGGGGATCCGTCGTCCCGGCACCGCCACCCGAGTCGCCCCGCCGGGTCGAAGGAGTGGAGCGGTGAATGCTAGCGGGAGCGGCCCGGATCGGCCGTATCCTGGCTCTGTGCCCGACGTCTCGGAGCCGCTCAGCGCCCTGGCGGAGCAGATCCGCGAAGCCGCCTGGGCGCTCGCCGTCGAGGTCGTCGACGAGGGGTTGCGGGACGACGCCGTCCCCTCGCTCCAGCGGCTCGGGCAGGTCGGCCAGCTCGGGGACATGCCGACCTTCATCGTCGAGCTCTCGAAGGAGCTCGCGGAGCCCCAGCCCGGGCGGATGCGGCGCGGCGGGCCTCTGGCGGGGCTGGTCCGCGACCACGCCCGGGAGCGGGAGTCGCTCGGGTTCGCGCCGCGGGAGATCGTCACCGAGCTGCTCGTCCTGCGGCGGGTGCTGTGGCGGTTCGTCTCCTCGCGCGCACCCGGCCTCACGGGCAGCGAGGTGCTCGAGGCCGAGCGGCGCCTGAACGACAGCCTCGACATGCTCGTCGCCGAGTGCGTCGTCGCCTACTTCGATCGTGCGACGGCGGAGCTCGCTGACCAGGCCCGGCGGGACCCGCTCACCGAGCTTCTGAACCACGCGGCATTCGGCGTGGGTGTCGAGGAGGAGCTCCACCGCGCGCGCCGCTACGAGCGCGGGCTCACGCTCGTCTACGTCGACGTGGATGCGTTCAAGTCGATCAACGACGAGCTCGGGCACCCGGAGGGCGACCGGGTGCTGCGCCGCGTGGCCGCGCTCCTCACTGAGTCGCTCCGCGGGTCGGACCTCGCCGGTCGGCTGGGCGGAGACGAGTTCGCGGTCTGCCTGATCGAGAGCGACCTCGAGACCGGCGGCCGGTTCCTCGCCCGGCTGCACGACCTCGTCGACGAGGAGGCGGCCTCCGGGAGGCTGCCGGAACGGTTCGCGCTCAGCGCGGGACTCGCGTCGTATCCGCACGATGCCGTCAGTTCGGACGCGCTCTTCCGCCTCGCCGACGAGCGGCTGTACGAGGCAAAGCGCGCGAAGACGTCCAACTAGCGGCCTAATGTGAAATCGCTGCGGCAGCGGCCGCGAAGCGGCTCTTAGGGGTCTTTCACGCGCGTCGCGGATCCGCGCCAGCGGATTCGCGGCTTGCGCACTACCTAACGAGCTCGCTCGAGCGCGGCTGCGAGGTCCCGCGGCAGCGGCGACGTGACCTCGACGCGCTCGCCGGTGATCGGGTGGTCGAAGGCCAGGCGCGCAGCGTGCAGGAACTGGCGCTCGAGCCCGAGCTCACCGCCGACGCCGTACACCGAGTCGCCGGCGACCGGCAGATTGATCGCCGCGAGGTGGACGCGGATCTGGTGCATCCTCCCCGTCTCGAGCCGCACGCGGAGCAGCGCGTGGCGAGGCAAGCGTTCCTCGAGCTCGAAGTGCGTGACCGCTTCGCGCGGCGTGTCCGTGTCGAGCGACTGGCGCGTCGCGTCGCGGCGGTCGCGCCCGATCGGCGCTTCGATCCGGCCGGAGCGCGAGCGCGGCTTCCCCCGAACGAGCGCGAGGTACTCCCGCTCGAGCGCATGCGCTCGGACGAGTTCCTGCAGGCGCTCGAACGCCTCGACCGAGCGCGCCACGACGAGCAGCCCCGACGTATCGCGGTCGAGCCGGTGGACGATCCCCAGCCGCCCTTCCTCGCCCCCGGCCGCGCCGTGGGCGACGAGCGCATCCGCCAGTGTGCCGGCGGCGTGTCCGGCGCCCGGGTGGACGACGAGGCCCGCGGGCTTGTCGACCACGAGCAGGTGCTCGTCCTGATGCGTGATCCGGAGCGGAGCGGGCTCCTCGACCGCCGTTTCGGCGACCGCAGCCCGCTCGGGCACCTCGAACGCAATCTCCTCGCCCTCCTGGACGCGATAGCTCTTCGGACGGCGCTCGCCGTCGACCGTGACCGCTCCCTTCGCGCTCAGGAGGCGCTCGGCTTCCGCACGCGAGCCGAGCTCCTCCAGCGATGCCAGGAAGCGGTCGAGCCGCTCGCCGGCGGCGTCAGCGGTGACGCGGATGCGGGCGATCGGAGATCACCGCGGCGCTGAGCAGCAGGGCGACACCGACGACGATGAAGGTGTCGGCGAGGTTGAACGCCGGCCAGAACTCGAGGTCGAGAAAGTCGGTGACGTGCCCAAGCCGGATGCGGTCGGCGAGGTTCGAGACGCTGCCGCCGACGACGAGCCCGAGGCCGACGGGCATCACGGAGTGCCGCGCGCCCGAGCGCGCGAAGACGACGAGGAGCCAGGCGATCACCATCGCGGTCAGCGCGATCACGA
>JBDTVA010000268.1:0-3057 GCA_040007455.1 Actinomycetota bacterium
CCGCGCGGCCGCGGTCGGCTTCGAGTACCCGGACGCCGCCGGCGCGCTCGCGGACCTCGAGGACGAGCTCCGCGAGCTCCACGCCGAGCTGCGCGAGGAGCCTGCGCCCGAGACCCCGCCCGACCCGCGGCACGCGGCCGAGCTCGGCGACGTGCTCTTCGCGGCGGTCAACGTCGCGCGGCGGTTGAACGTCGACCCCGAGCTCGAGCTCCGGCGCGCGAGCCGGCGCTTCGTCGAGCGCGTCGAGGAGGCGGAGCGTCTCGCCGCCGCCGACGGCTCCGCGTGGAGCGAGCTCGCGCTCGACGAGCAGGACCGTTACTTCGACCGCGCGAAGGAGGCGGAGTGAGCGCGATCGCACGTGTGCACGCGAGGCAGGTCCTCGACTCCCGCGGCAACCCGACCGTCGAGGTGGACGTCCAGCTCGAGTCGGGCGCGGGCGGACGCGCAACGGTTCCGTCCGGTGCGTCGACCGGTGTGCACGAAGCGGTCGAGCTCCGCGACGGCGGGACGGAGTACGGCGGGAAGGCCGTCACGCGCGCGGTGGCGAACGCGAACGGTGAGATCGCGAACGCGGTCGTCGGTCGCGACGTCACGGACCAGGAGGGTCTCGACGCGCTGCTGTGCGAGCTCGACGGCACGCCGAACAAGGGCCGTCTCGGCGCGAACGCGATCCTCGGCGTCTCGCTCGCCGTCGCGAAGGCCGCGGCCGACGACGCCGGGCAGCCGCTCTACCGCTACCTGGGCGGCATCGACGCCGTGACGCTTCCCGTGCCGATGCTGAACGTGATCAACGGCGGTGCGCACGCGGAGAACTCGATCGACCTTCAGGAGTTCATGGTCGTGCCCGTCGGTGCGGACTCTTTCGCCGAGGGTCTTCGTGTCGGCGTCGAGGTCTACCACGCGCTCAAGCAGCTGCTCCGCGAGCGCGGGCTCGACGTGGGGCTCGGCGACGAGGGCGGCTTCGCGCCCGACTTGCCCTCGAGTGAGGACGCGATCGAGGCGATCCTCGAGGCGGCCGAGCGCGCCGGCCACAGCGAGCGGGTCGCGATCGCGCTCGACCCGGCGACCAGCGAGGTCTACGAGGGCGGCGTCTACCGCTTCGAGGGCCGCGAGAAGTCGTCGAGCGAGTTGCCGGCCTTCTGGGCCGAGCTCGTCGAGCGCTATCCGATCGTCTCGATCGAGGACGGCGCCGCTGAGGACGACTGGGACGCCTGGGCGCAACTCACGCGCGAGGTCGGCGACCGGGTCCAGCTCGTCGGCGACGACCTCTTCGTCACGAACCCGGCACGGCTTCGCGAGGGGATCGAGCGCGGCGTCGCCAACTCGATCCTCGTCAAGGTCAACCAGATCGGCACGCTCACCGAGACGATCGAGGCGGCTCGGCTCGCGCAGGCGAGCGGGTACACCGTCGTCATGTCCCACCGGTCGGGCGAGACCGAGGACACGACGATCGCCGACCTCGCGGTCGCGCTCGGCACCGGCCAGATCAAGACCGGCGCTCCCGCGCGCTCGGACCGCGTCGCGAAGTACAACCAGCTGCTGCGGATCGAGGAGGAGCTCGGGGCGCGCGCCGAGTACCCCGGATGGGACGCATTCCCGCGCGCGCGCACCTGAGGCGGCTGACCCCCTCGCTACGCTAGGACGCATGTCCGCTGTCGAACCGCGCCGCACGAAGATCGTCGCGACGATCGGACCGGCGTCGGCGAACAAGGAGACGATCGAGGCACTGATCCGCGCAGGCATGGACAGTGCCCGCCTCAACTTCTCCCACGGCACGCACGAGCAGCACGCCGAGACGGTCCGTCTCCTGCGGGAGGCGCAGGAGGAGATCAGCCGCCCACTCGCCCTGATCGCCGACCTCCAGGGCCCGAAGCTCCGGATCGGCGATCTCCTCGAGCCGATGTCGCTCGAGCGCGGCCAGGAGATCGTGATCGTCGGCGGCCAGGAGTCGACCGACGGCTGCCTCCCCGTGAGCCCCGCCGTGATCGGCGACGTGCTGCGGCCCGGGCACGAGGTGCTGATCGACGACGGCCACGTGCGTCTGCTCGTCCGCGAGGTCAAGAAGGGTCGAGCGAGTTGCACGGTGATGGTCGGAGGCCAGGTGAGCTCCCACAAGGGCGTGAACCTGCCGGGCGTGCCGATCCCGATCCCCGCGCTCACGCGGAAGGACACCGAGGACCTCGAGCTCGCGCTCAAGCTCGGCGTCGACTTCGTCGCGCTGTCGTTCGTCCGGTCGGCGGCGGACGTCCGCGACCTGCGCGCGCTCATCTCGCAGGCGGACTCGCACGCGCACGTGATCGCGAAGATCGAGAAGTCCGAGGCGATCGACGCGCTCGACGAGATCCTCCAGGAGGCCGACGCGGTCATGGTCGCGCGCGGCGACCTCGGCGTGGAGATCGGCCCGGCGTCCGTGCCGCTCCTGCAGAAGCGGATCATCCAGCGCGCGCTCGATCGGGGCAAGCCGGTGATCACCGCGACGCAGATGCTCGAGACGATGATCCACCAGCCGGAGCCGACCCGTGCCGAGGCGAGCGACGTCGCGAACGCCGTGCTCGACGGGACGTCTGCTCTGATGCTCTCGGGTGAGACGGCGATGGGCGAGTACCCCGTCGAAGCGGTCGCGTACATGGACCGGATCGCGCGCGCCGTCGAGCCGAGCCTCGGCTATCGACATCAGCTTCCCGAGGCCGAAGAGCAGCCGACGATCGGCGAGGCGATGTCGAACGCGGCCTGCGACCTCGCAGAGGCGCTCGGCGCGCGAGCGATCGTCGTGCCGACGTTCACCGGCCGGACGGCGTCCGTCGTCGCACGGCTGCGCCCGCGCCGCCCGATCCTCGCGCTCAGCCACCATCAGTACGCGCTCCAGCACATGGCGCTCGAGTGGGGGGTGACGCCGTGGGGCATCGAGAAGGCGCAGAACGTCGAGGACCTCTGGCAGGTGTCGCTCGACGCCGTGCGCGCGAGCGGGCTCGTCACCGAGGGTGACCGGGTCGTGATCACGGCGGGCACCGCGGTGAACATCCCGGGCTCGACCAACGTGATCAAGGTCGAGGTCGC
>JBDTVA010000269.1:0-3055 GCA_040007455.1 Actinomycetota bacterium
TCGGTGCGCTCGACCTGCTTCGTCTCGTACGCCTCGAGGACGTCGCCGACCTTGACGTCGTCGTAGTTCTGGAGGTGGATGCCGCACTCGAAGCCCTCGGCCACCTCACGCGCGTCGTCCTGGAAGCGCTTCAGCGAGTCGATCGTCGTCTCGTACACGACGGTGCCCTCGCGGATCACGCGCACCTGCGCGTTCCGGCGGATGACGCCGCTCGTGACCATGCAGCCGGCGATGACGCCGACCTTCGAGGCGCGGAACGTGTTGCGGACCTCCGCCTCGCCAAGCGTCTCCTCGGTCTCGACCGGACGGAGCATCCCGATGAGCGCCTGCTCGATGTCCTCGGTCAGCTGGTAGATCACGCGATACGTGCGGATCTCGACGCCTTCGCGGTCGGCGAGCGAGCGTGCCTCGGCGTTCGGGCGGACGTTGAAGCCGACGACCATCGCGCTGGAGGCGGCGGCGAGCATGATGTCGCCCTCGGTGATCCCGCCGACACCCTGGTGGATCACGGAGACGCGCACCTCCGGGTGCTGGATCTTCGCGAGCTCCGAGACGGCGGCCTCGACGGAGCCGACGACGTCGCCCTTCAGGACGAGGTTCAGGTCCTGGATCGCGCCCTCCTGGATCGAGGCGAAGAGGTTCTCGAGCGTCGGCCCGCGCTGCGAGCGCTGCGCGAGCTGCTCGCGGCGGAGCCGCTCACCCCGCGACTGCGCGAGCTGGCGGGCGGCGCGCTCGTTCTCGACGACGCGACACTGCTCGCCGGCGGGCGGCGGATGGTCGAAGCCGAGGATCTCGACCGGGTCGCCGGGCCCGGCCGACTTCAGCTTCTCGCTCTTGTAGTTGTACAGCGCGCGGACCTTCCCCCAGGCATCGCCCGCGACGACTGCGTCGCCGACGCGAAGGGTGCCTCGCTGCACGAGCATCGTCGCGACAGGGCCGCGCCCGACGTCGAGGCGCGACTCGATGATCGGGCCCGACGCCTCGGTGTTCGGGTTCGCCTTCAGCTCGAGCTCCGCGTCCGCGACGAGCAAGACGCGCTCAAGCAGGTCGTCGAGGTTCTGCTTCAGCTTCGCGGACACCTCGGAAAACTGTGTCGTCCCGCCCCACTCCTCGGGCTGCAGGCCCTCTTGCGCGAGGTCCGCCTTGATGCGGTCGACGTTCGAGTCCGGGAGGTCGATCTTGTTCACCGCGACGACGATCGGCACCTGCGCGGCCTTCGCGTGCGAGATCGACTCCCTCGTCTGCGGCATGACGCCGTCGTCGGCCGCGACGACGAGGACCGCGATGTCGGTCACCTTCGCGCCGCGTGCGCGCATCTCCGTGAACGCCTCGTGGCCCGGCGTGTCGATGAAGGTGATCTTTCGCCCCTTCTGATCGACCTGATACGCGCCGATGTGCTGCGTGATCCCGCCGGCCTCGGTCTCGACGACGCGCGCCGAGCGAATCGCGTCGAGCAGCGTCGTCTTGCCGTGGTCGACGTGGCCCATGATCGTGACGACCGGCGGACGGTCGACGAGGTCGTCGGGCGCGTCCTCGAACTCCTCGAGGATGTCCTCCTCGTCCGCCGCGTGCCGGATCGTGATCTCGCGGTCGATCTCGGCGGCAATCAGCTCGACCTCCTCGTCGGAGAGCGACTGCGTCACCGTCTTCGGCGCGCCGATCTTCATCAGGATCTTGATGATCTCGGGCACCTTCTGACCGAGTGCCTGCGAGAGGTTCTGGACCGTGATCCCCGACTCGACAGTTACGGGACCAGTCTGCGGGACGATCTCGCGCGGGGTTTTCGGCTGGCGCGGCGTGTCGTCGCGGCGCTGGCGGGAGTCCTGGCGCGGGCGTCCGGCGCCGGTGTCGATCACGACACGGCGCTTGCGCCCGGCCTGCGGGTTGCCCTGACGCGGCCTCACCGGCCGGTTGGGCTTATCGTTTCCGTTCGCCATTCGCGGGGTCAGTGTAGAGCCGCGAGAGTGCGGGATCGACCCGCACCGTGCGCCTCAGGCTCCGGTTGAAGGCCCGCCGGGTGAGCGCGCGCTCGAAGCACGCGAGCCGGCGGCACGTGTAGGCAGAGCGTCCGGCTCCCGAGCCGGGCACGAGCTCGCCTCGCTCCGCCCGGAAGCGCTGGAGCTCCGCCTGCGGCGCCTTGCGACCGCAGCCGGCGCACGTCCGAACCGGCGTGGCGCTCACGCTGCAGGCTGGGTCTCCTCTTCGACCTCGGCCTCGGCGACCGGCTCGACGGGCGGGCCTGTCTCGGGCTCAGGCTCGTTCACCTCGGGCTCGGGGGACGGCTCGGTCACGGGCTCTTCGGGCGGTGAGGGGGCGCCGGCCCGGGCGGTCGTTGCCTCGCCGACCTGTTCCTGCTCGACACCGCTCTCGCCCTCTGCTTCGGCTTCGGCATCCTCGCCCTCGGCTGACGCCGGGACCGGCTGGATGCTTCCGTCCGCGAAGCCGCCCGTTTCGGCCTCGACCTTCGCGAGCTCCTGGTGTGCGGGCACGCCGCAGAAGCGCGTGCTCGGCAGCGCGGCGTTCGGGCAGCGCTTACCGTTCGCGAGAATCGCGGCACAGCGGCCCGAGAACTCGTCGCCACCCTCGCCGGAGCCTCCGAAGGCCGCCTCGGCCTCGGCCGTGGCGAACTCGCGCTCGGACTGGATGTCGACCTTCCAGCCGGTCAGCCGCGCAGCGAGGCGGGCGTTCATGCCCTCCTTGCCGATCGCGAGCGCCAGCTGGTCGTCCGGGACGACGACCGTCGCTTCCTTCGCGTCGTCGTCGAGGTACACCTCGCGGACGCGGGCCGGCGAGAGCGCCTTCGCGACGAAGCGCGCGGGCTCCGGGTTCCACGGGATGATGTCGATCTTCTCGCCGCGGAGCTCCGACACGACCATGCGCACGCGCGAGCCACGAGGGCCGACGCACGCGCCGACCGGGTCGACGCCCTGCGCGTGCGACTCGACCGCGATCTTCGAGCGGTAGCCCGGCTCGCGCGCAACGCCGCGGATCTCGACGAGCCCGTCGGCGATCTCCGGCACCTCGAGCTCGAACAGCGTCTTGATCAGCTCGGGAT
>JBDTVA010000270.1:0-3050 GCA_040007455.1 Actinomycetota bacterium
CGCCCAGGCAAGCGCCGCGAGGCTCGCTGCGAGCAGGAACGCGGCGCCCCCCGTCTCGGTCGCGAAGAACTCGCGTACCGGCGCGGCGAGGTTGCGCGTCCAGGCAGTCCGCCCGGAGAACGGCTCCGTCATCCGCGAATTCTCACTGACGCGGCCGGGCTGTGCTTCAGGCGCCCTTGGACGCGGCGGCTGCCGCCGGCCAGCGCGAGCCGCGAGTCTCCGCCACGCGCCGCCACGGCGCGAACGGGTTCGACACGCCCTCGAGGGCGGGGCCGAGCTGCGGGAAGTGGCGCAGCAGCACCGACCTGAAGTCGTTGTCTGCGACCCAACGCAGCCCGGCCGGCGTGTACACCTCGGGCCGGTAGTCCGACGTGAAGAACCGGTCGCTGTTCAGCCGCCTCGACGCCATCAGGATGAACACCCGGAAGGCCGTGTCGCTGAAACCGAAGCCTTTCGGGAGCGGCTCTGCGTAGAGGCCGACCATCAGATCGACCTCGTCGACGTCGCCGTACAGCCCCCGCAGCTGTTCCTGCCAATCGCGATCGGGCGTCAGCTCCTCGAACGAGCTGATGCGGTTGCGGTGGAAGAGCTCCCGAAAGTCGTTGTACCGCGGCACGCCGCGCTCTCGCATCCTGAGGATGTCGACCGCTGCGAGGTCCATCTTCGTGCCGTCGGGGCGGTCGAGGTTCTGCAGGAACTTCGGGAAGTTGTGGAGCGTCACCGCACCCGGATGGGCCACGCCGAGCGAATAGAGCGCGTTCGCGAGCCCAACCTCCCCGAGCCGCGTGCGCGCATGCAGCGCGTTCAGCTCCGGGAATTCGTGCTCGGCGACGACCGAGTCGTCGCGCGTCGTGCGGAAGGTGAACTCGTCCGGCAGCAGTGGGTGCAGCCGGTAGACGGCAACGAACTCCTCGGTCAGGGCGTACGGGACGCCGTGGTGGTTCGTGGCCGAACCCGGAATGCCTGACAGGAGCTCGCTCTTCGTGAGCCGTCCGAACTTCTTCGCAAGCGACTCCGACTGAAGACCCCACCACTGGGTCTGCATCGCGTGGGCTGTGGTCGGATGCGGGAGGATCGCCGGCGTCCAGTCGACCGTGTGGATCTTCGCCTGAAGCGCGGAGTTGACGAGCCGCGCGCGCTGATAGAGCTGTTCGTCGCCCCAGGTCGGGTACTCGGCCTTCAGACGGTCGCAGATCGCGTTGTGCTCGAGGGTGAAGAGCGTGTTCAGCATCTCGAGCCCGATCCAGTGGTTGCCGTAGACGTCGCGGAGGTCGAGCCCCTCCTGGAGGTCAAGCGGCAGCAGCCCGTCGTCGGTCACTCGCAGCTTGCCGCCCTCGTAGGCGCGGAGCTTGTCCGCGATCGCCTGCGTCCGGCCGTAGAGCTGCGAGCCGTCCCACCAGTGGCTGTCGAGATTGACCCAGGTCTGAGGCTTGTCCGGCTCTGCGGTCGCGTCACGGCGTGTCCGCTCGACGCGCATCGGCCGCTCCGGCCACGGGTCGGAGTCGGCGAGCTCGACCTCGATCGGGTTCTCCTGCTCGTTCGCGCCATGACCGAACCAGTCGTGAACCTCGAACTGGATCCACGCAGCGGCGAGCACGTTGAGGATCGTCGCGGGCCGGAACTCGTCGCGGGTCATCAGCTCGAGGCTGACGCGGCGCGGATTCGGCGTGAGCAGCCGTGGCTCCTCTTCGGGCCAGGTGTGCTGGAGCGGGACGTTCCGGCCCATGCGCGAGCCGGCGGCGCCCATGAGGGGATTGTCGAGGTCGGTCCACACGCCCTCGAGCGTTCTCACGGTCAGGTCGAGCGGGCGCCCGTTCGCGCCCGCACGCAGCGTCGGCGGCGTCCCGGTGTCATGGAGGTTGCGCTCGCGCAGCCGCTGGCGCATCTGCCGCAGCGTCAGGATCCCGAGCGGGACCGGCAGGCGGTGCCAGCCGATCCTCCGGTCGACAACGTGCATCAGCTCCGTGAAGCCGTCGCTCAGGCGTCCCATCGTCCGTCGATCAAAGCACTGCGCCCGGCGGAGGGCAACAGGCAGCGGTGGCCTGGAAACGGTGGGTCAACCCTTCTACCCTGAAGGCCGTGGACGCAGTCCCGCGCATCCTCATCCTCGGCGGCGGCTTCGCCACTGCCGGCTCGTGCCGCACGATGCGATCCGCCATGAAGCGCGGCGAGATCGACGTCGCCGTCGTGTCGCGCAACAACTACTCGTGCCTACACGGCCTGATCGCGGAAATGATCACGGGGCGCATCAGCCCGGGCGCGGTTGCAAGCCCGGCGCGTCGGATCTTCGCTCCGGCCCACGTGCACGTCAGCGAGATCGAGTCGATCGACCTGGAGGGCCGCTCTGTCGTCACGAGCCGCGCACTCGACGGCGCACGCCAGGAGCTCACGTACGACCACGTCGTGCTCGCGCTTGGCAGCTCCGAGAACATCGACGCGTATCCGGGGCTGCGCGAGCATGCCTTCAAGCTGAAGAGCTTCGAGGACTGCCTTCGCTTGCGAAACCACATCATCGAGATGTTCGAGCTGGCCGATGCCGAGACCGATCGCGACGAGCGGCGCCGGCTGCTCACGTTCTTCGTCGCGGGCGGCGGCTACTCCGGCAGCGAGGTCGCGGGCGAGCTGGCCGACTACGCGCGCCTTCTGACGAAGAAGGATTACTCGCGCATCTCTCGCGACGAGGTTCGAATCGTCGTCGTGCACCCCGGTCCGACGCTCCTGCCCGAGCTCTACGGCTCCGGGAACCTCGAGCGCGAGGCGAAGTCGTTTCCGCGGCTCGTGGAGTTCGGGACGCGGCACATCGAGAAGCTGGGATGCGAGCTGATGCTGAACACGCGCGTCACGGGTGCGACCTCGACGGACGTGTACCTGTCGAACGGCGAGCACGTGCCGACGCGGACGATCATCAGCACGGTTGGCACGAAACCGAATCCGCTGCTCGACTCGCTCGATCTCGAACGTGACGCACGCGGACGGATCGTCGTCGACGACTTCCTGCGCGTCGGTGCGCTGGCCGAACGGCTCATAATAGAACGCCTCTTCAAGGGCTC
>JBDTVA010000271.1:0-3030 GCA_040007455.1 Actinomycetota bacterium
ACTCGTCCTCGATCTCGCCGACGATCTCCTCGAGCACGTCCTCGAGCGTGACGATCCCCTCCGTGGCGCCGTACTCGTCGACCACGATCGCCATGTGGTTCTTCGTGCGGCGGAAATCGGCGAGGAGCGCGGCGAGGTCCTTCGTCTCGGGAACGACGAACGCGGGTCGCAGCAGGTCCTCGATGCTGACGTTCGCGATCCCGCGGTCGTTGAGCGCGGAGAAGAGGTCGCGCACGTGGAGGATCCCGACGATGTCGTCGAGCGAGCTCTTGTACGCGGGGTAGCGCGTGTACGGCGAGTCGACGACGGCGGCGAGGCACTCCTCCGGCGGCAGGTCGACGGAGATGGCGACCACTTCCGGCCGCGGGACCATCACCTCGTGGACTTCCTTGCCGGCGAAGTCGAAGACCTTGTAGAGCATCTCCTCCTCGGCCTCCTCGATCACGCCGGTGTCCTCGGCCTCACGGACGGTGTGCAGGATGTCCTCCCGCGTGTAGCCGTGCACGCCGGCGGGCGCGGGCGCAACTCCGAACAGCCGCGACACGGCGTTCGCCGAGTTCTGCAGCACCCACACGAGCGGCGACGTGATCCGCGCGAGCAGGTCGAGCGGCACGGCGAGCACGACCGCGAGCGGTTCGGCTTTCTGCAGCGCGACCGACTTCGGCACGAGCTCCCCGAGCACAACGGTCAGGTAGGTCAGGATCAGGAACGCGAACGTGTACGCGAGCAGATGCGAGACCCACGAGTCGACGTAGCCCGAGATCAGCGGCTCGCCGATGGAGCCCAACGCGATCCCACACACGGTGATCCCGACCTGCACCGTGCTGATGAACCGCACCGGCTGGTCCATCAAGCGCAGCGCGCGGCGTGCCGGGAGCGAGTTCAGCTGCTCGAGACGCCCACGCCGCGCGGTCACGAGCGCGTATTCGGCCGCGACGAAGACCGCGTTCGCGAGCACGAGCACGAACACGAGGGTGATGCGGAGGAAGTCGCTCACGCCCCGCTCTCCGAGGCCTGGGTACTGGGCGGTAGCTCGTCGTCCAAGCTACACCGCAGTATAAGAGAGAGTTCCGGCGTCCTCGTGGCGCCGCGCACCGCCCTCGCGAACCAGGCGTTCCAGGTGCGAGAGGGTCTCCGCGACCGCGAAGCGGCGTGCCGCCGGGTTGAGGTCGGCGCCGAAGAGCGGAAACGAGACCTCGTAGCCCGAGCGCGGGTCCGCCCCGAGCGCGGCCGCCGTCTCCTCGAGGCGTTCGCGGTGGTGCGCGACGATCTCCCGCGCCCGTGCTGTCGGCTCGTGCATCGGCTCGCCGTGGCCCGGCAGCGCGAGCCGCGCGCCGAGCGCCGCGGTGCGCTCGAGTGAGTCGAGGTAGTCGCCGAGCGGGTCGAGGCTCGAGTCCGGGTACAGCCCGACCGCCGGAGTGATCCGCGGTAGCAAGTGATCACCCGCGACGAGCACACCGTCGCGCACGAGCGCGAGATGCCCGTCCGCGTGGCCCGGCACCGCGAGGACTTCCCACCCGTCGACGAGGTCGCCCGGGTGGAGGAGCTCCGGGTCGCGCACGTAGCGGATGAACGGCGCGTAGACGGAGCCGGCTTCAAGCAGCTCGTTCGCGACCGCCGGCGGCACGCCGTTCGCGAGGAACCAGTCGGCGATCACCTGGAGCCACTCGTCGTTTCCCCAGACGTGCGCGCACTGCTCGTAGTCGAGCGCACCCTGGTGGACCGGCGCGCCCGTGGCGGCCTGCGCCTGCTGCGCGCCGCCGACGTGATCGGGATGGAAGTGCGTGATCACGATCCGGGAGACCGTCAGCTCGCCGGCGACCTGAGCGAACACCTCCTCTGATTCGGGGAGGGAGAGGCCCGTGTCGACCAGCGTCCAGCCGTCCTGGCCCTCGAGCAGGTAGCAGTGCACGTGGCTCGGCCGCATCGGCAGCGGCAGGGTGAGCCGCGCGAGGCCATCGAACATATGTTCTATAGTGGCCATGTGGGGGTCGAGTATCGCGAGGAGCCGTGCAAGGTGGCACTCAACTGCGTGCGCGGCATGTCGTTCAAGTGGTCGCTGAACCCGTACATGGGCTGCGTCCACCGCTGCACGTTCTGTTACGTCCGGGCCTTCGAGCACCGCGCCGACCGGCCCTTCGACGACCGCTACGGCACCTCGATCAGGGTCAAGGTCAACGTCGCGGAGGTGCTCCGCGCGCAGCTTGCGCGACCTTCGTGGGAGCGCGAGCTCGTCGCGATCGGAGCTGCGACCGACCCGTACCAGCCGGCCGAGGGCCGCTATCAGCTGACCCGGGCCTGCATCCAGGCACTGGGCGAGGCCGCCAACCCGCTCACGATCATCACGCGCGGCCCGATGATCGTCCGCGACGTCGACGTGCTCGCCGAAGCCGCGCGCCACGCGTCGGTCAGCGTCACCTTCTCGATCCCGACACTCGACGAAGACGTGTGGCGGAGGACCGAGCCCTCGACCGCACACCCTCGCCAGCGGCTCCGGGCGCTGAAGCAGCTCGTGGACGCCGGGATCAGGGCGGGCGTCGGGATGGCCCCGATCCTGCCGGGCGTCTCCGACCGCCCGGAGCAGCTCGCGGAGGTCGTCCGGGCCGCCCGCGAGGCGGGGGCGACGGGAGTGTGGGCCAACCTGCTCTTCCTACGACCGGGGACGCGCGAGCACTTCATGGAGCACCTGGCCGACGACTGGCCCGAGCTCGTCCCGCTCTACGAGGAGCTCTACGCCCGCAGGGCGTATCTCCCGGCCGAGCAGACGAAGCCCGTCCGCGCCCAGGTCGCAGACCTCGCGCGCCGCTTCGAGATCGCCGACCGGCGCGCCAGGCCGATCCGGCGAGAGCCTCGACCCGAGCAGCTCTCCCTCGCGCTCTAGTCGGGGCGGAACAAAGCCCCCTACAATCCCCAGGCCCCCGTGGAAGCCTCGACAAACCCGAACTCCGCCTCCGAGCGCGAGATCACGTGCCTCATCGTCGACGACCACGAGGTCGTCCGCGAGGGGCTGCGGCTCTCGCTCTCCCGCGC
>JBDTVA010000272.1:0-3022 GCA_040007455.1 Actinomycetota bacterium
AAGGTGCCGCCCAGGTCGTCGCCGCCGAAGGCGCCGACCGAGGCAATGGGGCCTCAGGACTTTCGAGTCCTGGGGCTCTTTTTCGTGGTCCAACGCAGAGGAGGGACGGCATGGCGGAGCTCGAGACGAAGCACTTCCTCGCGAACGGCACGCAGCCCGACGCACGCGAGGCGCTGGAGTGGGCGAACGAGACGCGCGCCCAGATGGTCGACCTGAAGTTCTGCGACCTGTTCGGCCGCTGGCAGCACATGACGCTGCCGCTGACGTCGTTCGACGAGTCCGCCTTCGACGAGGGCCTGGGCTTCGACGGCTCCTCGATCCGCGGCTGGCAGGGGATCAGCGAGTCGGACATGCTGCTCGTGCCCGACGCGACGAGCGCGATCCTCGACCCGTTCACCGAGGCATCGACGCTCTCGCTCATCTGCGAGATCCGCGACCCCTTGACGGGCGAGGCGTACGACCGGGATCCGCGGCTCGTCGCGAAGCGCGCCGAGGAGTACCTGCGCTCGACCGGGATCGCCGACACGGCGTACATGGGCCCCGAGTGCGAGTTCTTCGTCTTCGACGAGGTCTCGTACGAGCTCGGGCCGAACGCGTCCCATTATTCGGTCGACTCGGCTGAGGGCTACTGGAACTCCGGCAGGCCCGGCCTCGGCAACACGATCCGCGAGAAGGAGGGCTACTTCCCGCCCGCGCCGCACGACACGCTCCACGACCTGCGTACGCGCATGGTGCTGACGCTCGAGCGCCTCGGGGTCGCATGTGAGTTCCACCACCACGAGGTGGCGTCGGGCGGACAGTGCGAGATCGACCTGAAGTACGACTCGCTCGTCCGCATGGCGGACCAGGTGATGACCTACAAGTACGTCGTCAAGAACGTCGCGCACGCGGCGGGCAAGGTCGTGACGTTCATGCCGAAGCCGATCTTCGGCGACAACGGCTCGGGCATGCACACGCACCAGTCCCTCTGGAAGGAAGGGACCCCGCTGATGGCCGACAAGTCGGGCTACGCGGGGCTCTCGCAGCTCGCGCGCGCCTACATCGGCGGTCTGCTCGCGCACGCGCCCGCGCTGTTGGCGTTTTGCGCACCGACGACGAACTCTTACCGGCGCCTGGTGCCGGGGTACGAGGCTCCGGTCAACCTCGTCTACTCGCAGCGCAACCGCTCCGCGTGCATCCGGATCCCGATGTACTCCGACTCGCCGAAGGCGAAGCGGATCGAGTTCCGCTGCCCGGACGCCGCGGCGAACCCGTACCTCGCGTTCGCGGCGATGCTGATGGCGGGCCTCGACGGGATCGCGAAGGGCCTCGATGCCGGGGAGCCGGCGGACTGGGATCTCTTCGAAGAGGACCGCGGCGTCGCGCAGGTGCCCGGCTCGCTCGCCGAGGCGCTCGACGCACTCGAGCGCGACCACGAGTTCCTGACGACGGGCGGCGTGTTCAGCGACGAGCTGATCCGGACGTGGATCGACTACAAGCGCGAGAACGAGGTCGACCCGGTGCGGCTCCGCCCGCACCCGGCCGAGTTCTCCCTCTACTTCGACTGCTAACCCGCGAAGCGAAAGGAGGAGGCTCTGATGGTCAAAGTCGAAGCAGTTGTCATCCGCGAGCGGGTCGAGACGGTGATCGACGCAATCGAGGAGGAGACGGGTCACGTGGGCGTCACGGTCGTCGAGGCGATCGGGCACGGACGCGAGCGAGGCATCACGCACGAGTACCGCGGCCGCGTGTTCGAGTCGCGCTTCCTGCCGAAGGCGCTGCTCACGTTCGTGGTGCCCGACGAGATCGCGCACGCTGTCGTCGCCGCCGCTGCGGACGCGGCGCGCAGCGGCAACGAGTCGGGCGACGGGCTCGTGTGGACCACGACCGTCGCAAACGTCACCCACAACCGGACCGGCAGCAGCCTGGAGGAGGTCGAGGTCGCATGACACTCACCAACAAGGAACTCGTGATCGCCACGAGCACGATCTGGGTCGTCGTCGCGGCTATCCTCGTGATGTTCATGCAGGCCGGTTTCGCGTTCCTCGAGGCAGGGCTGACGCGCATGAAGAACGTCGGGCACGTCGCCGCGAAGAACATCCTCGTGCTCGCGATCGCCTCGATCGTCTACTACCTCGTCGGCTACGGTCTCGCGTTCGGCGACGGGGGCAACGCGATCGTCGGGGGCTCCGGATTCTTCCCCTCGGTCGACGAGCTGCTCGCGATCGGCACCTCTCCCTTTAGCTGGTTCGGGTCGATCCCCGCCGGTGCGGGCTACCTCTTCCAGGTCGTCTTCGCAGCGGTTGCGCTCGCGATCGTCTGGGGAGCGATGGCGGAGCGCACGAAGCTGTGGGTGTACTTCGCCTTCGGCGTCGTCTTCACGCTGATCTACTCGGTCGTCTCGCACTGGATCTGGCATCCGGACGGCTGGCTCTTCGCGCGTGGTATGCAGGACTTCGCCGGCTCGACAGTCGTGCACTACCAGGGCGCTCTCGCGGCGCTCGCCGGCGCGCTGCTGCTCGGGCCGCGCATCGGGAAGTTCGGCCCCGACGGCAAGCCGAACGCGATCCCCGGCCACAACATGGCCTTCGTCACGCTCGGCGTGATCATCCTCTGGTTCGGCTGGTTCGGCTTCAACCCCGGCTCGACGCTCGGGGTCGTGACGGGCGACAAGCTCGGCTACTTCGCGTACGTCGCGCTGACGACGAACGTCGCGGCCGCTGCCGGCGCGCTCGGCGCCGTGGCCGTGTCGTGGATCGTGATCAAAAAGCCCGACCTCTCGATGATGCTGAACGGCGTGATCGCCGCGCTCGTCGCGATCACCGCGGCATCGGGCTTCGTCGCCCCGTGGGCGGCGATCGTGATCGGCGCGGTCGCCGGCTCGATCGCGGTGCTCGGCGTGCTCGGGGTCGAGCGGCTCCGGGTCGACGACCCGATCAGGGTCGTCTCGGTGCACGGGCTCGCGGGCGTCTGGGGCACGCTCGCGACGGGGATCTTCGCCGTGCCGGCGCTCGCCGACAACCTGGCCACCGGCTCGGGAGGG
>JBDTVA010000273.1:0-3014 GCA_040007455.1 Actinomycetota bacterium
CTCGCCGCGGCTGCGCTCGCCCGCGCCCTCGGGGCCTCGCTCGACGAGATCGTCTCCGGTCTCGAGCGCTTCGATGCGGCCTTCGGCCGCTTTGAACGGATCGAGATGGACGGTCGCCGGCTGCTGATGCTCCTGATCAAGAACCCGGCCGGCGCGAACGAGGCGGTGCGCACGCTCGTCTCGGGCGTGGCTCCGACCTTGGCGGTCGTCGCGCTGAACGACGCGATCGCCGACGGCAAGGACGTCTCCTGGATCTGGGACGTCGACTTCGAGCCTCTGCTCGACGGGCTCGAGCGCGTGATCGTCACCGGGGACCGCGCGGCTGAGCTGGCGCTCCGCTTCAAGTACGCCGGGTTCGACCCCGAGGCGATCGAGGTCGTCCCTGCGCTCGAGCGCGGCCTCGACCGCGGGCTCGAGTTGACGCCGGACGGCGGGGAGCTCGTCGTGCTGCCGACGTACACGGCGATGCTCGCGCTTCGCCGGATCGTCTCCAAGCGCGGCCATGTGCCGCAGTACTGGGTGCGCGCGGCGTGAAGATCGTCGTCGGGCACCTCTATCCGGAGTACCTGAACATCTACGCCGACCGCGGGAACATCGCCGTGCTCGAGCGTCGCGCCGCCTGGCGCGGGCACGAGCTCGAGGTGCAGGCCGTTTCGACGGCCGACGCCTTGGAGCCCGGCGCGTACGACCTCCTCTACATCGGCGGCGGCCAGGACCGCGAGCAGGCGCTCGTCGCGCACGACCTCGAGGGCAAGCGCGACTCGTTGCTCGCCGCAGCCGGCCGCGGGGCCGCCGTCCTGGCCGTCTGCGGCGGCTACCAGCTCCTCGGTCGCTTCTACCGCTTCTCGAACGGCGAGGAGCTGCCCGGCGTGGGGCTCTTCCCGCTGCACACGATCGCCGGCGAGCGACGGATGATCGGCGACATCCTGCTCGACGCCGAGCTGATTCCCGGCGAGCGCCGGACGATCGCCGGCTTCGAGAACCACGCCGGCCGCACCTACCTCGACGAAGGCGCCGAGCCGCTCGGCCGGGTCGTGGCCGGGTTCGGGAACGACGGCGCGAGCGGCGGCGAGGGCTGCCGCGTCGGCCGCGCGATCGGGACCTATCTGCACGGCCCGCTGCTCCCCCGCAACCCGTGGCTCGCCGACTGGCTCCTGGCGCAGGCGATCGCACACCGCACGGGCGGCGAGGCGCCTGTCCTCCCGCCGCTGCCCGACCAGCTGGAACACGCTGCCCACACCGTGTCCGCGCAGCGCGCGCACGGCCGCGGCGGGCGGTTCTCGTAGCGCGCGTCGCGGCCGCTGCCGCAGCGGACTCTCGCCTCTGCTACCTAGGGCACCCAGACCGCGCCGAGATAGACGACTGGGTCCCCCGGCCTCCATCGCTGCAGGAAGCGCTGGATCGGCGGGTGGAGGACGATGTCGTCCAGGTCGGCGACGGCGAAGAGCCGGTGTCCGCGGACGGCCGCGTCCGTCGAGGTGACCTGCTCGAGCGAGCGTCCCGTGAGATCGCCGGAGAAGACGATGTGCACGACGTGCTTCGCCGTGGAGCTCCGCTCCGGGGCAATCGAGTCGGCGATCGCGATCGGGCCCTCGAGCGGAAGCTCGGCTTCGATCCCCACCTCCTCGAGCAACTCACGGTGCAGCGCGTCCGCGAGGCTCTCCCCCGCGTCGACCCCGCCGCCCGGGAGCAGCCAGTACTCCTTCCCGGGCTTCTCGTGCCGGCAGAGCAGGATGCGGTCCTCCCACCGCAGCAGCGCGGAGACGCGGATCCGCGGCTGCATCAGGCCGACGAGCCGAACCCGCGGTCGCCGCGCTCGCTGTCGGGCAGCTCTTCGACCTCGACGAGCTCCACCTCGGGAACGGCGAGCACGACGAGCTGCGCGATCCGCATCCCGGGCTCGACGACGAAGCGCTCGCGGGGGTCGGTGTTCAGGAGGTTGACGAGCAGCTCGCCCCGATACCCGGAGTCGACGAGGCCCGGCGCGTTCACGATCGAGATCCCGTGCTTCGTCGCAAGCCCGGAGCGAGGCTGCACGTAGCCCGCGTAGCCCGCCGGGATCGCGACCGCGAGCCCCGTCGGGACGAGCGCGCGCTCGCCGGGGGCCAGCTCGACCCGTTCGCAGGCAGCGAGGTCGATCCCGGCGTCGCCCGCGTACGCACGCGTCGGCACCTGCGCATCCGGCCGGAGCCGCCGGACCGGAAGCTCGATCACACGGCCTTCTCGTGCGCGGCGTCGGCGACGAGAAACTCGGCGAAGCGCCGAATCTCGCCGTGCGGGAGGCGCGCCTGCACGAGCACGCCGTCCTCGGTGTCCTCCCTCCCGTCGATCGGCGCGCCGAGCGCGTAGAGCTCGGCAAGTTTCGCGCCCTCGTCGTACGGGACGAGGAGTCGCACCGATTCGAACCGATCCCGGAAGCGCGACGCGATGCGGGCTCGCAGCTCGTCGAGACCCTCTCCGGTCCGAGCCGACACCTGCAGCGCATCCGGGTACCGGGCCGCGAGGCGGCGACGCGCGAGCGGGTCGAGCGCGTCGACCTTGTTCAGCAGCAGCTCCCTCGGGAGCTCGGCGGCGCCGATCTCCACAAGCACGTCCTCGACAGCGTTGTGCATCTCGTCGATTTGATGGTCGGAAGCGGTCGCGTCGAGCACGTGGAGCACAAGGTCCGCGACCAGCGTCTCCTCGAGCGTCGCCGCGAAGCCCTCGACGAGCTGATGGGGCAGGCGGCGGATGAAGCCGACTGTGTCGGTCATGAGGTACTTACGACCGTCGTACTCGAAACCGCGCGTCGTCGGGTCGAGCGTCTCGAACAGTCGGTCCTCGACCGAAACGGTTGCCCCGGTGAGCGCGTTCAGGAGCGTCGACTTGCCGACGTTTGTGTAGCCGGCCAACGCGACGGTCGGCGTGTGCGAACGCTCGCGCTCGCGGCGACGGGTCGCGCGCTGCTTCGTCAGGCCGGCGAGCCGGCGACGGAGAAGCGTCGCGCGCCCGCGCGCGAGCCGGCGGTCGGTCTC
>JBDTVA010000274.1:0-3010 GCA_040007455.1 Actinomycetota bacterium
TGCTCGCCGGCCTCGCTGTGACCGTCGAGCACCCGGTGCTGTGGCTGATGCCGATCCTCGCCGTCTATCTGGCGATCTCGACCCGACAGGTCCGGCGGATCGCCGCGTTCCTGGTCGGCACGGCCGCCGGTGTTGCGCCGTTGCTCGCGTTCAACGCCCGGGCGTTCGGCGACCTCCTCCACACGCCGTACTCCGACTACTGGGAGCAGCAGCGCGGGATGGCATATGTGCCCCTGGGTCTACCGCAGTGGGACGAGTTCTCACGCCTGCTGTTCTCCTCCCTCGGATTGATTCCCCTCGCGCCCGTGCTCGCCGCAGGGGTCGGGGGCGCTGTCCTTCTCTACCGGCGCGGCCTGCGCGCCGAGGCAGGCGTGTGCCTCGCGGTCCCCGCGGCGCTGATCGTCTACTTCTCGCGGAACGGCGCGTACGGCGGCCTCGGCCCGCCGCGCTACCTGACGTTGATGATGCCGTTCGCGCTCCTTCCGCTCGCGGCGTTCCTTCGGCGCTACCCCCTCACAACGCTCTCGCTCGCGGCAGTGAGCGCCTTCCAGGCCGTCGTGATGACCGCGACCGGACCGCTCGCCGCGTACGACGGCGCGTGGCTCGAGCGGGCTGCCGACAGGTTGTTCGTCTCGACCGCGGCGAGCTGGGTCGGGATCACGGGCTGGTACTCGATCGTTCCGTTCGCCGCCGCCGTTTGCGCCGCCGGCGTCCTGGGCGTCGCATCGCTACCTCGGTTGCGCGTCGCCGCCGCCGACGCCGCGCTCGCCGTTGCCGCGACAGGCGCGTGGGCGCTGGTCGCGCTCGCCTCCTACAACGACTGGGGCCGTACCCCGAGCAGCGGGTACGTTCTGACGATGGCCGCCGTGGTCGCAGCCGCGTCCGCAGCGACGCTGGTACTCCACCAGCTTCGGCGCGCCGCGCCGCAGACGCCGAAGCTATGAGCGGGCTCGACACCGAGACCGGCCGCGACCGCTACTTCGCCGCGCGCGAGCGGGAACTTGCGCAGCTCGTCGACCCGGACACGGGCCTGGTCTCAGACCGCTTCGCGAAGCGCGTCGACTGCCCGAGCTGCGGCGCGAGCACGCACACCGAGCTCTTCGTCAAGGGGGGCTACCCGATCGTGCGCTGCGACGAGTGCTCGCTCGTCTTCTCGAACCCGCAGGTGGACGAGAGCGTCGTCCTCGGCGAGTACCGCGAAGGCAGCTCGAACGACCTGTGGGTCGACGTGCTCACGTCGCCGCGGCAGCTCGAACTGGACCGCGCGAAGTTCGCGGAGATCCTCGACGTGCTCGAGCCGCACCGCGGGGAAGGACGGCTGCTCGACGTAGGTACGTCGATAGGGCTCTTCCTCCGTCTCGCGCTCGACCGCGGCTGGACGGGGCGCGGCACCGAGTTCGGGCGCCGGGCGCTCGCGTACGCGCGGGACGAGCTGAGGGTTCCCGTCGACGACTCGCCGATCGAAGGTCTCGAGGGGGAGCACGACGTCGTGACGGTGCTCTCGGTGCTCGAGCACGTGAACCGCCCCCGCGAGTTCCTCCACCACGTCTCGCGCCTGCTCAAGCCCGGCGGCGCGACGTACCTGATCGTCCCGAACGTCGACAGCCTCGCGACACGGGTTCTGCACGAGCGCGCAGCGACGTTCGACGGCCGCAACCACCTCCTCTACTTCTCACCGCGCACGCTTCGTGAGCTGCTTGCCCGCGAGGGCTTCGAGGTCGTCGCGATGCGGACGAGGGTCGCGTCGCTCGATCCGGTGCTCGAGTGGCTGACCTATCGCGAGCCGTACACGGGCGGCCCGCCCGCCGACGACCCGCTCGTGCAGGCTGCGGATGAGCGCCGTCCGGCCGTCGAGCGCCTGCTCGAAGACCTCGACCTCGGCTACAAGCTGCACTGCCTGGCCGTAAAGACGGCGTAAGCCTCCCGGGCGCTCGTTACTCTGCGCGTATGAAGGCCGCGACCACCCCCCTCGAGCCGCACGTCATCAAGCCTGCACCGCGCCGGCCGCGCCTCGGGTTGCGTGAGGTCTGGCGCAACCGCGAGCTCCTCTCGTTCTTCGCCTGGCGCGACATCAAGGTGCGCTACAAGCAGACGCTGCTCGGCGTCGTCTGGGCTGTGATCCAGCCGCTCATGTACATGGTCGTCTTCACGCTCTTCTTCGGGCGCTTCCTCGACGTGTACTCCGTCGGACCGTACGCGCTGCTCGCGCTCTCCGGTTCGGTGATCTGGCTTTTCTTCGCCAACTCCGTGACGCTCGCGGCCGGCAGCCTTGTCGGCAACGCCTCTCTGCTCACGAAGGTGTACTTCCCGCGGCTGCTGGCGCCGCTCGCGCCGATCATCGCCGCCCTCGTCGATCTCGTGCTCGCGACACTCGTCCTCCTGGTGGTGATGGCCGGGTACGGCGAGTTCCCGAAGCCACAGCGGGCGTGGACGGCGGTCCCGTTCGTGCTGCTCGCGGCGGGCACCGCCGCCGGCGTCGGCGCGTGGCTGGCCGCACTGAACGTCAAGTACCGCGACATCCGGTTCGTCGTGCCGTTCCTCCTGCAGCTCTGGCTCTTCGCGAGCGCGGTCTTCATCTCGTTCGACGGCCTGAACTTGTCGCAGCCGTGGTCGACGGTGTTCTGGCTCAACCCGATGGCCGGGGCGGTCGAGGGCTTCCGCTGGGCGATGCTCGGCGGGGTGCGGCCGGAGTTCTTCCACGTCGTCCTCGCGAGCGTGAGCGGAATCGTCGTCCTGGGGTCGGGGCTCCTCTACTTCAAGCGGCTGGAGCGCGTCTTTGCAGACATCGTCTGACCTCGCTCTCTCCGTTCGCGAGCTGAGCAAGACGTACCGGCTCGGCGAGCGCGACGTTCTCCACGGCAGCCTGCGTGACGCGCTCGTCCGTGGCACGCGCTCGGCGCTGCACATGGCGCGGGGCACCGCACGCTCCGACCGGGAAGAGCTCGCCGCGCTCGGCGGCGTCAGCTTCGACGTGCCGCGCGGCGAGGTGCTCGGGATCATCGGCCGCAAC
>JBDTVA010000275.1:0-2995 GCA_040007455.1 Actinomycetota bacterium
CGCGAAGCGGCCGCCTTTAGGGGTCTTCGCGCGTCGCGGATCCACGACAGCGGATTCGCGAGCTGCGCAGCAATTAGCGGTTGACCGTCGACATGTCCGGGTAGCGGTCGCCGGCCGCCACGCCCGCGGGGAACGCCTCGTCGAGTCGCCGGAGCTCGTCGTCCGTCAGCTCGACCTCGAGTGCGCCGGCGTTCTCCTCGAGGTAGCGGCGGCGCTTGGTGCCGGGGATCGGGATCACGTCGTCGCCGCGGGAGTGCACCCAGGTGAGCGCAAGCTGCGCCGCCGTGACGCCCTTCTGCTCGGCGAGCGAGCGCACCTCGTCCGCGAGGCGGAGGTTGCGCTCGAGGTTCTCCTCCTGGAACCGGGGCATCATCGTTCGCCGGTCGCCCTCGACGAAATCGTCCGCGCTTCGATAACTCCCCGTGAGGAACCCTCGGCCGAGCGGGCTGTACGCCACGAACCCGATCCCGAGCTCGCGCACCGTCGGCAGGATCTCCGCCTCCGCGTCGCGTGACCAGAGCGAGTACTCGCTCTGAAGCGCGCTGATCGGGTGCACCGCGTGCGCACGCCTGATCGTCTCGGGCCCCGCTTCCGAGAGCCCGAGAAAGCGCACCTTGCCGGCTTCGACGAGCGAGGCCATCGCGCCGACGGTCTCCTCGATCGGGACGGTGTTGTCGACTCGGTGCTGGTAGTAGAGGTCGATCACGTCGACGCCGAGCCGCTGCAGCGACGCCTCGCACGCAGCCAGCACGTACTCCGGCCGCCCATTGATCCCGATCCACGAACCGTCGGGCTTCCGCTCGTTCCCGAACTTCGTCGCGAGGTCGACCTCGTCGCGCCGACCGGCGATCGCCTCCCCGACGAGCCGCTCATTCGCGCCGACGCCGTACATGTCGGCCGTGTCGAGGAACGTGACGCCGAGGTCGAGCGCGCGGTGGATCGTCGCAATCGACTCGGCCTCGTCGGTCGTGCCGTAGAACTCGGACATCCCCATGCAGCCGAGGCCCTGCGCGGAGATTTCGAGACCCTGACTTCCCAGCGGGCGCCGCTCGATCGTGCTCATGGCCTCATTCTGCACGCGGGTGCTCGTCGACCCGCCGGATCCACGCTTCGAGCCGCGGGTACGCGCCCTCGAGCGCTAGGTGCTCGACCAGGATCCGGTGGAACGGCTCGGTGTCGGCAGGGTCGTCGATCAGCCCGTACTTCAAGAACGGGAAGAAGGCGCAGTCGACGACGCCGAACTCGTCGCCGAGCATGTAGGGCCGGTCGGCGAGGAGCGCCTCGAAACGGTCGCGCGAGCGCTCGAGCTCCTCGGCCTGCGCGCGAACGCGCTTCTCGACGCGATCCTCGATCGAGAGCGCACGCTCGAGCTCGTTCGGCGGCTTCTTCCACACGCGGTTGAACCAGTCGATCAGCACCACCGCCTCGGCGCGGCGGGCCTCGTCGCGCGGGTAGAGCGGCGGGTCGGGGTAACGCGCGTCCAGGTACTCGAGGATCGCGGTCGAGTCGGTCACGAGCGTGCCTTCGTCCTCGAGCACCGGCACGAGCGGCTGACCGCTCGCCTCGATCACGGCGGTTCGGTCGTTGCGGTCGACGTCGACCCATTCCGCCTCGAGCCCCTTGTGCCCGAGCGCCAGCGCGACCCGCTCGACGTTCGTCGAGAACGGGATGCGCCAGACGCGGATCATGCGCCCTTCTGCGCTTCCAGTTGCCGAGGCTCGACGGGCTCGCCGCCGAGGTCGGGATGATCCTCGAAGCCGTACCGGACGATCGCCCGCTTCGCGGCGCGCACCTCGTCGAGCCGGCGCACGGGCCGGTCGTGCGGTGCGTCCTTCAGCAGCTCGGGCGACTCTGCGGCCTCGCGCGCGATCGCGAGCATCGCGTCGCAGAACTCGTCGAGCACCTCCTTCGGCTCAGTCTCGGTCGGCTCGATCATCAACGCCTCGGGGACGATCAGCGGGAAGTAGACCGTCGGGGGATGGAAGCCGTAGTCCATCAGCCGCTTCGCGACGTCGAGCGCGCTCGCGCCGTGCTCGCGCTTCAGGCTTCGCGCCGAGACGACGAACTCGTGCATGCAGAGCCTGTCGAATGGGAGGTCGTACGTTTCGCGGAGCCGAGCAAGCATGTAGTTCGCGTTCAGGACCGCGATCTCCGACATCCGCTTGAGCTGTGGCCCCCACATCCGGATGAACGCGTACGAGCGGATGAACACGCCGAACGGCCCGGTGAACCCGCGCACCTTGCCGATCGACTTGGGGCGGTCGAAGTCGAGACAGAACGTGTCACCATCGCGCACGATCTGCGGCCCGGGGAGGAACGGCTCGAGCGTGATGCGGACGACGATCGGCCCCCCGCCCGGCCCGCCGCCGCCGTGCGGCTGCGAGAACGTCTTGTGCAGGTTGATGTGGACGATGTCGAAGCCCATGTCGCCGGGCCGCGAGATGCCGCAGACGGCGTTCAGGTTCGCGCCGTCGTAGTACATGAGCGCGCCGACCGAGTGGAAGATGCGCGCGATCTCCTCGACGTGCTCGTCGAACAGGCCGAGCGTCGACGGGTTCGTGATCATCAAGCCCGCGGTGTGCTCGTCGACCTTGGCGCGCAGGTCCTCGATGTCGATGTTCCCGCGCGCGTCGGTCTTGACCGGCGTGAGCTCGTAGCCGGCCATCGTCACCGAGGCGGGGTTCGTCCCGTGCGCGCTGTCGGGGATGACGATCTTTCGCCGCTGCTCGTTCTCGCCCCGCTCCGTGAAGTACGCGCGCATCAGCAGCAGACCCGTCAGCTCGCCCTGGCTCCCCGCCGCGGGCTGCAGCGAGCAGGCGTGCAGGCCCGAGATCTCGATGAGCGCCTCCTGGAGGCGCCACATCAACTCGAGCGCTCCCTGCGCTCCTTCTTCTTCCTGCAGCGGGTGCAGGTCGCGGAAGCCGGGGAGATTTGCGAGCCGCTCGTTGACGCGCGGGTTGTACTTCATCGTGCAGGAGCCGAGCGGGTAGAAGCC
>JBDTVA010000276.1:0-2986 GCA_040007455.1 Actinomycetota bacterium
CCGGGTCGATCTCGCCGTGGGCGAGGCGCCGGTCGAGGATCTCCTCCGGCCGCTCCGCCATCACCGTCGAACCGTCGCGGCGCGAGGGAAACAGGCTCGCGACCGCCCAGACGATCGCCGCGATCAGCGCAACCCAGAACACGGTCATCAGCAGCCAGCCCGCCACGCTCATGCCTCCGTCCCAGCCGTCCATCATCGTGGGCCTCCTTTCCGTCGTTGTGATCCCACGCTAGGGCGGCGAGGTGAAGGGTCGACCGGCGGCCGGATCAAGATTCGATCAAGCCGCCTCCTACGAGACCCTCACGACGAGCATCACCGGGTTCGCAGCTTCTCCACATCGGGCCGCCAGGCTCTGCGCGATGACGTACGCCGACGGAATCCGGTTCGGTGCGCGGAGCCGAGTCGTGGACGCGAGGCCGTGCTCGCTCCAGTACACGCTGGGCAGAGCCGAGCGCTGCCCGGAGAGCAGCCGCTGCCCGTTTTGGGAAGGGGGAGGAGCGGTGCTCGAGGCTGGCTGCCTGCTCGAGCGCTTCCTGCCGCCGGACGACTGGACGCCCGAGCTCGCGCACCGCTGGCTCACCCTCCGCCGCTCGATCGAACGGTCCGGCGGCGCCGAGGCGGGGACGCGCAGCCTCTTCTACCGCTTATCTCGGTAGCGTCTGGGAGCGGGAGGAGGCGGACGCTTGGCGACGCCGACCGCGATACGGCGCGAGTCTATGGAGCGGGTCCCTCGCTGTGCAGGTAGGCGATCAGGTTGGCCATCTCGTCGTCCTCGAAGGTCGGGACAGCGATGCCTTCCTCCTCGAAGTGGTGGAGCATCGCCGGCATGTGGTTCCAGATTCGCCCGGACATGTTCGCCACGTCGCGTGCGGAGAGGTGGCCGCGCATCGAGTCGAGCGACGGCGCGTCCGTGCCACCCTTGCCGGCGTACGAGTGGCAGTCGGCGCAGCGTTTCGACTCGAAGAGGGCAGCGCCACGGACCGGGTCTCCGAACTCGCTCGGGGGAAGCCCGGCCCCCCTGTGCCCCTCGGGCGCGGGCTCGGCCAGACTGGCGGGTGTCTCGTCGGAATCCTTTGAAGCGCGACCGACGGCGAAGCCGGCTACCGCGACGACCAAGACGCCGAGTGCGATCAGAGCCTTCCTCGCCACGCCGCCAGGATACTTCTTTTCGCTTACGAGCGCTCAACCCGAGGGGCCGTCGCGCGGTCGGCAGGGTCACGACGACGCGCGCGCCCTTCCCAGGGCCCTCGCTCTCGGCGCGAAACATCGGGTCTCCTTTCGTTTCGTCGAACCGACGCTAGACCGGCCCGACCAAGCCTCGGCAGCGAGGAGGATCAAGATTCGGTCAAGATCGAGCGTCGGGCCTCGGCGGGGCTCTGCGCGCACACATCGACGTACAGGCGAAGCTCGTCGCGGGCACGGCGGGGCACGAGGAAGTCGCGGCGGACACGCTCCCGGCCGGCTCGCCCCTTCTCGTCGGCGAGCGCGCTGTCCTCGAGCAGGGCGACGATCGCCTCCGCGCACCCCTCGACATCGTGGACGAGCTCTCGATGGGCAACCATTGCCACGGACGTCACCGTCGCAGGTGTGCGTGAACGAGCGGTGAACGGCGTCTGCCGTTTTGTCGAAGATCCTCAGGCCTACGCGTGGTGCTCGCGCATGTGCTGGACCATCGCGCCGAACGTGTCGAAGGTCATCGTGATGCCGCCGTGCGTGCAGGCGACTGCGGGGGCGTCGGCGCGCTGGCCGAGCTCGTGGGCGCACATCGAGACGTGCCGGCCGAAGGGCTCGTCTGCGGCGAGGGCGTTCCCGGAGATACCGGCCGCGAGGGCGGCGGCGGCGGCGGCGATGGTGAGGCGTCGGATGGGGCGCATGTCTGTTCCTTTCGCTCGAGTTTCGGTCGGGACCGAGGATGGCCGACGGGTGTGAAGCGGCTGTGAAGCGCACCCGGCGGTCCGGCGATCTGCGGGTGCGCCGCGGACTTCGTCCGTAGAAACCCCGGAACCGCGTCGCAGCCGCCGCCGATTTCATCGCGCCTTCACATCCCTGTCCGATTGTTTCGCATGTGCACACGACGACGGACACCCTGATCTTCGTCACCGGCCGGGGCTGCCACCTCTGCGAGCACGGGCGGCAGGTGCTGGCCAGGCTGGATGTGCGCGTTCGCGAGGTCGACGTCGACGGTGACAAGGCGGCGGCGCTCGCGGCCGGTGGCGTTCCGCTCGCCTTCCTGCCGGTGCTGACCGATGGTGCCCGCGTGCTCGCTTACGGCCGCTTCTCCGAGCGCCGCCTCAGGAAGGAGCTCGCGCTTTGAGCGACCTTTTGATGGCCGGTTCGCTCGCTGCGGCCTTCGCCGCGGGGATGGTCGCATTCTTCGCCCCGTGCTGTGCCGGCGTGATGATGCCTGCCTACCTGGCGGCAATCGGCCGCGGGCGGCGCCTGCGGGTCGCGCGGCTGACGGCTGTCTACATCGCTGGCGTCGCGCTGGTCGTCTTGCCGATCACGCTGGGGGCGGCCGTCCTCTCCTCGTACGTCTCGAAGTGGCACCCGCAGCTGTTCACGCTCGGGGGCCTGATGATGATCGCGGTTGCCGTCGCGCTCTGGCGCGGGACGATGTTGCCGATCGGCATCCCGCAGCCGAAACAGACCGGCTCGACGTTGTCCGTGCTCGGGCTGGGGATCTTCTCCGGCGCCGCGACCGCCTGCTGTGCGCCGGTGCTGGCCGGTGCGATCGCCCTTTCGGCGACCAGCGGCACGATCGGAGGCGGTCTGCTGCTCGGGATCGCTTACGTCGCCGGGATGATGGCGCCGCTGGTTCCGCTCGCGCTCGTCTACGGTAAGGCGAAGGCGCGAGTCCGCGACCCGAAGCTCACGTTGCGCCTGGCGGGCTACAGCAAGCGCATCGGCCTCGCCGCGCTAAGCGGCGTCGTCGTCTTCGCCGGCTTCGGGGTCCTCTTCATCGTCCTGGCGCTTACCGGCAACTCGG
>JBDTVA010000277.1:0-2947 GCA_040007455.1 Actinomycetota bacterium
CGCTCGCCGCCAAGGGCTCACAGGTCGTGCCGTTCGGCCTGCTCGGCCCCGGCCGCCGCATCACCTTCGCCGCTACCGTCAACCGCTCGACGCGTGCCGGGACCCGTGCGCGGATGGACGTCACGTGCAACGGCGCTCGCGTCGCCAGCCGGGCCTTCACGAAAGGCCGCTCCACGCGCACGATCAACGTTCCGAACCTCGGCCCCGCCGAGTGCAGCGCGCGGCTCGTCAGCACGACGGGCGTGCAGCTGACGTACACGCTTCGCCTGCGGCTCGCGATCGAGACCTAGGAAGTATCTTCACGGCGTGTGTTTCGAGCTCGACTCGTCGCCGCCGATCCCGGTGCTCCGTGGGGCGGCCGTCTCACACGACGACGACCTCGTCCTCGAGTCGCGTGACGGAAACCGCTTCGCCGCCTTCGCCGCGTACCCCGACGAGCCGACCGGGATCGGGATCGCGATCCTCCCGGACGTCCGCGGGCTCTACCGCTTCTACGAGGAGCTCGCCCTGCGGTTCGCGGAACGCGGCTACACCGCGGTCGCGTTCGACTACTTCGGCCGGACCGCCGGCGTCGGCAGGCGCGACGAGACGTTCGACTACATGGAACACGTGCGCGAGACGACGGGCGAAGGCGTGCAGGCGGACGTCGCGGCGGTCGTCGCGCACCTGCGCGAGACCTGCAGCGTGATCTTCACCGTCGGGTTCTGCTTCGGCGGGCGCCACTCGTGGCTGGCCGCCGCGGGCGGCCACGACCTGCACGGCACGATCGGGTTCTACGGTCGTCCAGGCCCGGGTCAGGACGGGTCGCCCGGTCCAGCGCAGCGAGCCGGCGAGATGCGGGTGCCAATCCTCGGGCTGATGGGCGGCGCCGACCCGGCGATCCCACCTGAGGACGTGGCGGCGTTCGAGCGGGCGCTCGAGGAGGCCGGCGTCGAGCACGAGCTCGTGACCTACCCGGGGGCCCCGCACAGCTTCTTCGACCGCAAGCAGGAGGAGTTTGCCGACGCGTCCGAGGACGCGTGGAACCGCGTGCTCGCCTTCGTCAAGCGGCACGCACTCCCGCGTTAGAGCAGGGCGCGGAGCGCCTGCACGTCCTCCGTGTCGAGCTCCCACTCGCCCGACGCGGCGTTCGTGCGCACCTGCTCGGGCTTCGTCGCGCCCGCGATCACCGACGCGACGGCCGGCTCGGCGAGCAGCCCGGCGAACGCGAGCTCGAGCAGCGTGTGACCGCGCTCCTTCGTGAACGCCTCGAGCGCCTCGAGCTCGTCGAAGACCTCGTCGGTGAGCCGCTCGGGCCGCATGGCGAGGCGCGTGCCCGCGGGGGCGGGCTCTCCGCGGCGGTACTTGCCGGTGAGCAGGCCGCTCGCGAGCGGGAAGTACGGGAGCACACCGATCCCGAGCCGCTCGCAAACCGGGAGCAACTCCTCCTCCACGCTCCGCTCGAGCAGCGAGTACTCGTTCTGGGCGCTGACGAAGCGATGCAACGAGTGTGAGCGCGCGAGCTCGTCCGCCTCCTCGATCTGTGCGGCGTCGAAGTTCGACGAGCCGATGAAGCGCACCTTGCCCTCGTCGACCAGCTCGCTCATCGCGCCGAGCGTCTCCTCGATCGGCGTCACGCCGTCGGGGCGGTGGTACTGGTAGACGTCGACGACGTCGGTTCGTAGGCGCTTCAGCGACGCTTCGATCGCCGAGCGCACGTACTCGCGCGAGCCACGGTTCGGCGGTGCGTCGTCGGTCATCGCGTGGCCGAACTTCGTGGCCAGCACGACGCGGTCGCGGCGCCCTTCGAGGGCCTTGCCGAGTAGATCCTCGCTGCCGCCGCGGTCGCCGTAGACGTCGGCGGTGTCGAAAAGCGTGATGCCCACCTCGAGCGCCGCGTCCACGGCCGAGCGCGTGCCCTGCTCGTCGACGCGCGAGCCGAAGTTGTTGCAGCCGAGCCCGACGACAGAGACGTCGGGACCGCCGACGCCGAGCGAGCGGGTCCGCATGAGGCCCGCCAGCCTAGCTGGCCTCACCTCACGACTTTGCCGGGATTCATGATCCCCTTGGGATCGAACGCGTGCTTGATCGCCCAGAGGTATGGCAGGAGGTCGCCGTGCTCGCGCTCGAGGTAGTCGAGCTTGCCGAGGCCGATCCCGTGCTCGCCCGTCGAGGTGCCGCCGCGCTCGAGCGCCCAGTCCACCAGCTCGTCGTAGAGCGCCTGCGCTGCGGCGACCTCGCCCGCATCCTCGGGGTCGACCATCAGCGCGAGGTGGACGTTGCCGTCGGCAGCGTGCGCGATCACCGCGGCCGGGATGCCCCGGCGATCGACGCAGGCGCGGCCGTGCTCGACAGCATCCGGCAGGACGGAGAGCGGCACGCAGACGTCCGTCGTGAACCAGCGTTTGCCCGGCGCCGCCGCGGCGATCGCGAACGCGGCGTGGTGTCGCGCGTCCCACAACCGGGTGCGCGCCTCGGCCGCCGTCACGGCCTCGAAAGTGGTCACGCCCTCCCAGCCGAAGACCTCGCGCGCGGACGCGACCTCGTCGTCACCGCCGTCGAGCTCGACGAAGAGGCTCGGCGTCTCGGCGTAGGACGTGCCCTTGTACGCGTTCACCGCTCGGAGCGTCGCCTCGTCGAGCAGCTCGCAGCGCGTGACCGTCAAGCCGGCGCCGACGAGCGCCACCGCGGAGCGGCAGGCCGCGCCGACGTCCGGGAACGCGGCACGGATCGCGACCGGGCGCTCGGGCAGACCGTGCAGGCGCAGCGTGAGCTCGGTGATCACGCCGAGCGTTCCCTCCGAGCCGACGAAGAGCGCGCGGAGGTCGTAGCCCGCAGACGTCTTGACCGTGCGCGAGCCCGGTCGGATCACCGTTCCGTCGGCGAGCACGACCTCGAGCGCGAGCACGTTCGCGCGCATGCCGCCGTAGCGGACGGTCGTCGTCCCGCTCGCGTTCGTCGCCGCCAT
>JBDTVA010000278.1:0-2928 GCA_040007455.1 Actinomycetota bacterium
CTGCAACACCAGCTGGGTTGCCGCGCCGCGACGAAGGTCGTCGTTCCGGACGCGATCCCGCCGGAGCGGCTCCGTCCCTACGGCGTCGACGAGAGGAAACTGCTCCAGTACGAGGGCCTGAAGGAGGAGTACTACCTCGCCGACTTCGAGCCCGACCTGTCGGCGCTCAAGGCATTCGAGCTCGATCCGGCGCGAACCCTCATCGTCCTGCGACCGCCGCCCGACGTCTCGCTCTACCACCGGCACGCAAACCCGCTCTTCCCCCAGACGCTCGACTTCCTCGGCAACCGCGACGACGTGCACGCGATCGTGATCCCCCGCACCGAGGAGCAGCGCGCGTTCGTGCAGCGGCTCGAGCTCCCGTCCGTGATCGTTCCGGAACGCGCGATCGACGCGCAGAGCCTGATCGCGTTCTCCGACCTCGTCGTCTCGGCCGGTGGGACGATGAACCGGGAAGCGGCGGCGCTCGGCGTGCCCGTCTACACGACCTTCGGCGGGCGGCTGGGCGGCGTCGACGAGGCGCTGATCAGGGAGGGTCGCCTGGTGCCCCTCAGCGAGCCGCGGGCGCTCCAACTGCAGAAACGAGAGGGAGATTTGCACCGAATCCGGCGGGATCCGCGGGTGATGCTCGACCTGCTGCTCGAGGCGGCGTAGGATCGACCGTTCGCAAGCTGACAAGGGGAGAGGTGTGAGAAAGAAACTACTCGTGCTGCTGGCAGTTGCAGCCGCACTCATGGCACTCGTCGCGCTTCCCGCGACCGCAGGGGACAACGACGCCGGCTTCCAGACCGCCCAGCCCGCATTCTTGACGGGCATGAACGGGACGACTGTGAAGCCCATCATCTCGGTCGGCGACACGGTCGGCGACTACATGTTCGAGGGGATCCCCGACGGGATCTCCCTCGCGCGAGTCAACGGCCGCGGCACGGTCGACATCCTCGTAAACCACGAGCTGTCGCTCGTCCCGTTTCCCGCGACGCGACAGGACCCGAGCAACTCGACGGTGAGTCAACTGCGTCTGCAACAGCACAGCGCAGGCGTCCTCAAGGGCGAGTACGTCATCCCGTTGAGCGCGGGATACCAGCGCTTCTGCTCGAACTTCGTCGTGGGCACTGAGCACGGCTTCGAGCGTGAGCTCATGTTCACGAACGAGGAGGCGCGGGATATCATCCTCCGGCGAGAGGACGCCTGGCACCAGCCCCGCGTCCAACTCAGCGAGCCGGGCGCCGAGCAGGCAGGCGTGGTGGTTGCGTTCGACCTGAAGAACGGTCAGCACCGCTCGATCTACGGCATGGGCCGGCACAACCACGAGAACGCCGTCGGCGTCCCGGGCTATGGCTACCCGGTCGTGCTCTCGGGCGACGACACGTTTGATGCGCCCGCATCGCAGCTGTTCCTCTACAAGGCGTCGAGCGGCGCCGCCGTGTGGAACGACACGGGCAAGCTCTACGCCTTCGTCTCGAACGTTTCGGCGATCAACGACTACGGCGACCTGAGCACGGCCTCACCGTCGGTGACGGGTCACTTCATCGAGGTCCCGCGTGCAATCGCGACCGGCAAGATCGACGGCCGCGAGGTCACGTCGGCGGACTTCGGCTATCCGCGACCCACTGACCCCGTTACGTTCCCCTCGCAGCCGACTTCCGCGATGCCCGACGGGCCTCAGTGGGTGCTCGAGCACTGGAGCAACCTCAACAACGTCTTCCAGTTCATTCGGATCGAAGATCTCGCGTACGACCGGACAAACGGGAAAGTCATGTACTTCGCCGACACAGGCGAGCCGCGTGCGATTCCCGACGCCACGACGACCCGGCTCCGGCGGGGGCCGTCGACCACACGAGGCGCCCACATGAACGGCCGGCTCTACCGCTTGGCACTCAACACGTCCGATCCACTCGGGACGGCGACGTTGTCGATTCTGCCGCGAGCAAACTTCGACGACCTCGGCTACAACAACCCGCTCGCACCGCACCAACCGGACAACATCGAGTCGACGGAGAACGCGATCTTCTTCCAGGAGGATCCGGGTTCGCACAACTCGCAGCCGGCGAATCCCGCGGCGACGAACGCAAGGATCTGGCGCTACGACCTCACGACCGGGATCTCCACGGTCGTGGCGGAGGTTGACCAGTCCATGAGCCCGGTCGTGAACAAGGGCACCTGGGAGTCGAGCGGCATCGTCGACGCCTCGGCCGCCTTCGGACCGGGAGCGTTCCTCGTGGACGTCCAGGCTCACCAGTGGGACATGCCGGCGGGCATCGGCAACGACCCGCCCGCGATGCCTCAGAGGGAACGCGGACAGCTCCTGCTGATCCGGGTCCCGAACCCGTAGCGGACGCGGGCTTACGCCGCCGGGGCCCCGGCCCCGGCGGCGACCGCGGCCAGCACGTCGTCGCCGTAACGCTCGAGCTTCGCCGGGCCGACGCCCGACACACCGCCGAGCTCGGCGAGGCTCTCCGGACGGCGCGCCGCGATCTCCGCAAGGGTGGCGTCGTGGAAGACGACATACGCGGGCTTGCCCTCCTCCTTCGCCCGGTCGAGCCGCCAGCGCTTCAGCGAGACGAGCAGCGGATCGTCGGCCACGACCGGCGGCGCGGAGCTGACGCCGAGCTCGGTGAGGAACCTGCTCGGCTTCGCCGACCAGGTCAGCGTCAGATGCCGGCGCGCACGGGTGATGCCGACGTAGAACAGGCGACGCTCTTCCGCGAGCTCGCCGTCCGACTTCGCGCGCTTCGAGGGAAGCTCCCGAGAGTCGAGCCGCGGGAGAAAGACGGCGTCGAACTCGAGGCCCTTGGCGCGGTGATAGGTCAGGAGGTGCACGCCGCCGGCTGAGCCGCTCGAGAACCGCGCGCGCAGGTCCCCGACGAACTCCGCGACCGTTCCGGCGTCCCGCGCCAGCGACACGAGCAGCTTCAGGTCCTTCTGCCG
>JBDTVA010000279.1:0-2922 GCA_040007455.1 Actinomycetota bacterium
GCCGCCCAGCGCGGCCCGGCGGCTCAGCGCCTGGACATACCGCGGGCTCTGGCTAAGCGGCGGCGTCGCGGGCGGGCGAGACCTTGTAGCCCACGCCCCAGACGGTCACGATCGGCGACGCGTCGCCGAGCTTTCGCCGCAGCTGGCGCACGTGGACGTCGACCGTCCGCGTGTCCCCGGCGAACGTGTAGCCCCACACCCGCTCCAACAGCTGGTCCCTGGTCAGCACCAAGCCTTTGTGATCGAGCAGCTCCCAGAGCAGGTCGAACTCCTTCGGGGCGAGCTGGATCTCCTCTTCGCCCACGCGAACCTCGCGACGGCCGGCGTCGATCTTCAGGTCGCCGTGCTGGAGCTGCGCGCTCTCCTTCTCGCGGCGGTCCGGTGTCGCGCGGCGCAGGATCGACTTCACACGAGCAACGAGCTCGCGCGGGTTGAACGGCTTCGTCAGGTAGTCGTCCGCGCCGACCTCGAGCCCGATGATCTTGTCGACGTCCTCGTCGCGTGCAGTGAGCATCAGGATCGGAACATCCGAGCTCTTGCGGATGCGGCGGCAGACCTCGATCCCGTCGATGTCGGGCAGCATGAGGTCGAGGATGATCAGCGTCAGGTCGCCCTTCGCGGCCTGCGTGAGCGCCTCGGTCCCGTTCGCGGCCGTGCGCACGGCGTAGCCGGCGTTCTTCAGATAGAGGGAAACGAAGGACGCGATCGAGGACTCGTCCTCGACCACCAGGACGGTCTGCGTCTGCTGCGCCGCCACTACGGGTTCGGTGCGACCGGGTTCAACTGGAAGCTCAGTGAGGTGAGCAGTACTGATTGCGGATCACCGCCGTTCAGGACGTAGGAGCCGTTCGTTCCGCGGATCCCGACGACGCGGCCCTTGCCGACCAGCGACAGATCGACGTCGACGCCGCTCCGAACTTTCATGCTGAAGGACCCGCCCATCACCTTCCAGCGAAGGTCCTTGCCCGCGAACCGCTCCTTCGACCCGTCGTCGTCGAGGTCGGTCCCCTTGGCACCCCTGACGATCGGAAGGATCTCGTCGTCCTTCCACTCGTCGATCACAAGGACGCACTGGCTGCAACGCCCGATCACGCCGCCCTTCACGAGGACGGTGATCGACCCGTCGAGATCGCGGACGGACAGGGTGCCGTCACCCGGCGCCCTGACGGCCGCCGACGCCGCACTCGGGAGTGCGAGAGCGAGCAGGGTCGTGAAGAGGGCGAGACGCCGCATGGGTGCAGTATCGAGCGCGGAGATATGCGCAAACTGATCGTAAAGTATGGAAATCGTTAGGGCCAGCCCCCGGCCTCGCTACGGTAGGGCGGGTCGATGCGACGGAGGCAGTTCCTGCAGGCGGTCGTGGCCGCGCTCGGCCTCCCGGCGGCTTCCCGGGCCGCCACGCCGCTGCCCCGGCTCCACGGCCTGCGTGCCTCGAACGGAGGGCGCCCGTTCGCAGGCGACGGGCCTCATCTGACCACGATCAGCCCTCGCAGGGCAACGCGGCGCCGGGCGCTCATCCGCTTCTCGCTCAGCGGCCGCGCGAGGGTGCGCCTCGAGGTCGTCCGCACCGACACGATCCGGGTCGGCAAGCCGCTCGGCGAGGTCGTGTGGGCCATGGAGCGCGTGTTCGCGACCGGAGCGCACGAGGTCGCGTGGCGTCCGCCCCGCGATCTTCAGCCGCGGACGTACCAGGTGCGCGCCGTCGTGAGCGCGGGCGGCCGGCGAAGGACCTACGGCCTGCACCGGCCCGGCGGGAAGGTGACCGGCCCGGTCGTTCGCGTCCTCGGAGTCCAGGTCGCGCTGACGAAGACGAGCTACGCGCCGGGGGAGCCGACCGACCTGCGGATCGCGAGCGACTCGGCCTCGCTGGAGGTTCAGGTCTTCCACTACGCCGGACCCGAGCGCTTCGTCGAGCGCGACCTCCGCACGAACGGCGTTGCGGTGACGCCCGCAGCGCACGTCGACTGGCGTGCGCATCGCGAAGCGCCTGCACACCTCCGCTTCCTGCGTGCCGGAGAGTGGCGCAGCGGCCTCTACTTCGTCCGCGCGCGAGGCGACGACGGCAACGTCGGCTACGCGCCGTTCATCGTCCGTCCCCGCACGCTGGGCGAGCACCGCGTCGCGGTCGTCCTCTCGACGAACACGTGGCAGGCCTACAACTTCCACGACGCGGACGGCGACGGCTGGGGCGACAGCTGGTACGTCAGCTCGAGCACCCGCAGCGTCGATGTCTCGCGTCCGTTCCTCGACTTCGGCGTGCCGTTTCGCTTCCGCGACTGGGATCTCGCGTTCGTCGCCTGGCTCAACCGCACCGGCAAGCAGGTCGACTTCCTCTCGGACGACGACGTCGAGAGCGCCGGCACGGGCGACCGCCTGCGGCGCGCCTACGACCTCGTCGTCTTTCCCGGGCACGCGGAGTACGTGACGTCGCGCGGGCTCGCCGTCGTCGAGCGCTACCGCGACCTCGGCGGCAGCCTCCTCTTTCTCTCGGCGAACAACTTCTTCTGCCGCGTGCGCCGCGACGGAACCAGGCTGGTTCGCGAGCAGCTCTGGCGGGACCTCGGGAAGCCGGAGTCGGCGCTCGTCGGCGTGCAGTACGTCGCCTCCGACTACGGGCAGCGCCAGGGCGCGTTCGTCGTGCGGGGCGCCGACGCTGCCGGGTGGGCGTTCGACGGGACCGGTCTCGAGAACGGCTCGTCGTTCGGCCGCTACGGGATCGAGCTCGACGCGCGCACGGCGGCGTCGCCGCCGGGCACGATGCTGCTCGCTGAGATCAAAGATCTCATGGGCGTCGGCCGCTCCGCCGAGATGACGTACTACGAGACGACGGCGGGGGCGAAGGTCTTCGCCGCGGGCGTGCTGAACTTCGCGGCCTCGATCGACGATCCGCAGGTCTCGCGGCTCGTCGACAACGTGTGGGCG
>JBDTVA010000280.1:0-2912 GCA_040007455.1 Actinomycetota bacterium
TGACGAGAAATCGTTGTCCCGCAAGGTCCACGACGGGCGATCCTACTGACGACGTCATGGGTGAGTAGCGTCCGTGCGATGAACATTCGGGTCCTGCACACGCCTACGGCCGTCGGCGGGCATCCGTCCGGTCTCGCCGCGGCGGAGAGGAAGCTCGGACTCGACAGCACCGTCGTCACGCTCGATGAGCCGCCGTACGGGTACGCCGTCGACCGAGTGCTCGCGCCGGCCGGGACGCGCACGGCGGTTCGCGAGCTGCGACGCTGGCGCACGGTCCTGGAGGCGCGAGGGTTCGACGTCGTCCACTTCAACTTCGGGTCGTCGCTCGCGCCGGGGTACTACGGCAGCGCCGGGCGGGGCGGCCCCTACCGGCTGTACGCGCGGCTGTTCGAGCAGCGAGATCTTTGGCTCCTCCGGGGGCGTCCGGTCTTCGTGACGTTCCAGGGCGACGATGTGCGCCCATCGGGCGACGCCGAGCAGGACGCGCTGAAGCGCCGCCGAGCGGAGCGGTTCGCGCGCGCGGCCGACGGGCTCTACGTGCTCAACCCCGACCTGCTGGAGCACGTCCCGCGTGCCGAGTTCCTGCCCTACGCAAGCGTCGACCCCCGCGAGTGGGCGCCCGCGCCTCCGACCGACCGCGGAACGCTCCGCGTCGTGCACGCCCCGAGCGATCGAGACAGGAAAGGAACCGGCGCCGTCGTCTCAGCCGTCGAGCAGCTTCGGTCCGAGGGCGTCGACGACGAGCTCGAGCTCGTCGAGGGCAGGCCTCGAGCGGAGGCCCGCAGGGCGTACGAGCGCGCCGACGTGCTCGTCGACCAGCTGGTGGTCGGCTGGTACGGGGGCGTCGCGGTCGAGGCGATGGCGTTGGCCAAGCCCGTCGTGGCCCGCCTCGACGAGGCGGCCCTCGCGCGCGTGCCGAGCCCGATGCGCGACGAGCTGCCGATCGTCGACGCGGTCGCCGCGACGCTCGCGGACGTCCTGCGCCGGCTGGCCACCGAGCGCCGCTCCGGCCTGGCCGAGCTCGGTCGACGGGGTCGCAAGTTCGCCGAGCGCTGGCACGACCCGGTCACGATCGCCGAACGCGTGGTCGCCGACTACGAGCGCGCTCTCGCCCGGCGGTAACGGAAGGCGCTCGCGGCAACCGCCGACGTGCTGAGCGCGGCAGCGGCGAGAGCGAGTCCCCAGTAAGCGGAAAGCCGATCCGCTTGCCCTCCGAGGAACGGTGTTGCCGGCGCCGTCGCCGCCACGAGAGCCCACGCGAGGACGGCAACCGGTGCGGCGAGTGTGTCCAGAGCCGTCAAGTGAGGCTTCGGTGTCGCGATGAACGCGCACACGCCGGCCACTGCCACGGCGAGGAAGAACGGCAGGATCGTGTACCACCCGGTCACGCCGACAAGGCTCGCAGGCGTCGGCGTGAACTGGAGGTCGCCGAGATTGTCGAACCAGCGCCCGTCATACGCGGCGAGCGCATACGTCGGCGTGATCGTCACTGCGACGACCGCGGAGACGAGCGCCAACGCACCGGTGGTGATGGGGAACGAGCGAAAGGCGAGCGCGAGCGGGACCGCGAGCAGCGGCACGATCGGGATCAGGTAGCGCTGTCCGGCGGAGAAGCCGCCGAAGTTCGAGCCATAGCTCGCGTTGTAGAGGACGTAGAGGGCTGCGGTCGCTGCGATCACGAGCGCCTCGGCGCGCCAGCCGCGGCGGTAGAGGAGCACCAGGCCGACGACGCCGCACACGAGCACGGGGGCCAGCGTGAGCAGCCCAACGCGGCCGAAGAGCGTCTCCAGCAGGGTCTCGAGGTCGAAGCGGCCGACCCTCGGCGCCTTCAGGCCTCCGCCGGGCACAGCGTCGCCGACGTACGAGAGGTGCGTGAATGAGCCGAAGGCCCAGCGGTTGTAGAGCGCGAGCGGCGCAAGCCCGACGAGGACCCCCACGAGGTACGCGAGCCCGCGGAGCGCCCATCCAGAACGGCTGAGTGCGTAGACCCCGAAGACGAGCGCGGCGAACGCGTTCGGATACTCGGTCACTCCGGCGAGCCCGGCGAGCAAGCCGGCAACAGCGACGAGCGCAAGGCGCTGCCTGCCGTGGCGCTCGGCGAACAGGATCGCGAACGACGCGAACACGAGGAAGGCCGAGAGCGCGTGCGCGAAGAACAGCGTGGCGAACGGCATCAGCAACGTGGCGGCGCCGAGCGTGACCGCCGTCACCGTCCCGAACCCCGGCTCGATCCGCGCCGCGACGCGACGCACGAGGAGCAGCAGCGCCGTTGCGGGCAGCACGGCCCCGAAGAGGCCGAGGGCCCAGAGCATCCTCGTCGGGTCGCCGACGGTGCGCGCCCCCGCAGCCTCGAGGACGAGGAACGGCGGCAGCGTGACGGCCGCGAGGCCCGGCGCCTTGTTCGAGTAGATGTGCCCGTTGAGCCGGATCACGTCCTCGGTGGTGAGGTCTCCGGTCTCGTGCAGCGTGCGGTCGACAACCGCGGTGCCCCGCGCCAGGGACTTGACGAGGATGTAGTGGGAGCTCTGGTTGAACCCCACGCCCTGCATCGGCCACGCGTAGGCCAACGCGAGCGCCGCCACGGCGATGTGAGGCGCGTGTCGATGCAGCAACCGCAAGCGCGGCAAGTCTAGGGATGCGCGGGGGTGGTGCGTCGTGGCCTGCGGACCCGCCAGTAGGATCGCCGCTCGTGACTGCGATCCTCGGCCTGAACGCCTTCCACGGCGACGCGGCCGCGGCCCTCATGATCGACGGCGAGCTCGTCAACGCCGTCGAGGAAGAGCGGCTGAACCGCGTCAAGCACTGCGCCGGCTTTCCGGAGCTGGCCGCGCGTTGGTGCCTCGAGGACGCCGGGCTCACGGGTCGCGACCTCGACCACGTCGCGGTCGGGCGCGACCCACGCGCGAACATCG
>JBDTVA010000281.1:0-2900 GCA_040007455.1 Actinomycetota bacterium
GCGACTGCGCGTGGGCGGAGGTGCGCGACGACGGCCCGGGCATCCCCGAGCTCGTACGCGCGCGCATCTTCGAGCCCTTCTTCACCACGCGCCGGGACTCCGGTGGCACGGGGCTCGGCCTCTCGGTCAGCCTCGGGATCGCCGAATCGCACGGCGGCAGCCTCGTCGTCGACGAGGCGCCGGGCGGCGGCGCGTTGTTCCGCCTGCAGCTTCCGGTTGCCCCGGAGGTCGTCGCGTGAGCCGGGTTCTCGTCATCGACGACGAGCAGGTGATCCGCGGGCTGATGTGCGAGATCCTCGAGCGCGCCGGCTACGACACGATCAGTGCGGGGACGGCCGACGAGGCGCTCGGCCTACTGAAGGACAACCAGATCGCGCTCGTCGTGAGCGACATCGTCATGCCTGGGCTCACCGGCCTCGAGCTGCTCAAGGAAGTGCGCGCCCGCAGGCCCAGCCTCCCGGTGATCCTCGTCACGGGGGCCGGCACGTACGAGAACCTCAGCCAGGCCGTCACGCGCGGCGCGGACGGGCTCGTGATCAAGCCGTTCTCCCACGCAGACCTGCAGAACGCCGTCGCGTCCGCGCTCGAGCGGGCTCGCCGCTCGGAGCACGACGTCCGCGAGCGCCTGCTGGCGCCAACTCTCGCTGCCGCGCTCGCGAATGCGATCGAGGCGCGAGACGGAGAGCTGCAGGGCCATTGCGAGCGCCTCGGCGAGCTTGCCGTTCGCGTCGCGACGCTCATGGGCCTCGACCCCGCGGCCGTCGAACAGATCCAGCTCGGAGCCCTCCTCCACGACGTCGGCAAGATCGGAATCCCCGACCGCGTGCTGCTCAAGAACGGCTCGCTCACCGACGAGGAGCGCACGCTGATGCGCACACATCCGTTGATCGGTGACCGGCTGCTCGAACCCCTCGACTTCCTTCCCGACGTTCGGGCGATCGTCCGGCACCACCACGAGCGCTGGGACGGCGCCGGCTACCCGGACGGGCTCGCCGGCGAACAGATCCCGCTCGGCGCACGAATCGTCGGCGTCGCGGACGCGGTCGAGGCGATGTCCGCGCCGCGGCCCTACCGTGCCCCGCTCAGCGGCCACGCGGTCGTCGAGGAGCTTCGCCGGGAGCGCGGGTTGCAGTGGGACGTGCAGGCGGTGGACGTCGTGCTCGCATTGATCGAGAGCGGTCAGCTGCGATTCGAGCACGATGGGCTGCGTCTGCACATCGGCGAGCCCGACGTCGTGCCTGAGCTCTGCGTCCTGCTCGTCGAGGGCGACACCAGCGTTGCTCGCCTGACGACGAAGGCGATCGAAGGCGCGCTGGACAACGTGCGCGTCGTGCACGCAGCCGATCTGCGCAGCGCCAACGAGCTCTGCCGAAGTTCGCGCTGGGCGCTCGCGGTCGTCGACAACGAGCTCGCCGACGGCAGCGGCCTCGATTTCTTGAAGCAGATCAAGGAGCGAATCCCGAGCCTCCCCGTCGTCATGCTGACGGGCACAGGGTCCGAGGAGATCGCGATCGAGGCGTTCCGTTGTGGAGCGTCCGACTACGTCGTCAAGACGAACGGCTACGCCGACGAGATCGGCGAGCGTGTCCGTTCCTTTCTGGAGGCGGCGTGACCGGCGCTTCCCTCAACTCAACGGAGGTGCCAAAGATGATTCGAGTCGTCGTCGTAGACGACCATCCTGCAGTCCGGCTCGGTCTCGCCGACTTCCTCGACGCCCAGGACGGGCTCGAGATCGTCGGCCAGGCGGAGAACGGCGCGCAGGCGGTCAAGCTCGCTCGCTCGACCGACCCGGATGTCGTGGTGATGGACATCCGCATGCCGGAGCTCGACGGGATCGAGGCGACCCGGCTGATCAAGGAGAACCGGCCGGAGACCGGCGTCCTGCTCCTCACCGCGTACGACGAGGACGCGCTCGCGGCGGCCGGCCGTGCAGCCGGTGCGGACGCGTTCTTCCTCAAGGGCATCTTCGGTGCCGAGCTCGTCGATCGGCTGCGCGAGGTCGATGCGGCGTAACCGCATCATCGGAACAGCTCTCGCACTGAGCGCCGCGGTGTGGCTCGCCGGGTGGATCGGCACGCTCGCCGGTCTCGCGGGCGCGGTCCACGTCGAGAACGTGGGCTGGGCGGCGGTCGCGGCCGTCGCTGCAGCGTGCGCGTTCTCTGCTGCGCTCCAGCCGAGTGAGCACCGTGCGCGCACGTCCTTCGCCTTCTTCGGCGCAGGCCTGCTCGCGTGGGCCCTCGGTCAGGCTGCGTGGACGGTCTACGGTTTCGAGGGGGTCACCGTGCCGTACCCGTCGCTCTCGGACGTCGGGTACCTCGGCGCGATGCCGTTCTTCGCAGCCGGCGTGCTGACCTGGCCGCGCAGGCGCAGGGTCTGGACGAGCGGCGCGCTCATCGACGGTGCGCTCGCAGCGGGCGCCGTCGCAGTCGTTTCCTACACCTTTTCCTTCGAGCCCATCTTCGAGAACGGCGTCACGGGCGCCCAGGCCTGGCTCGGCATCCTCTACCCGGCCTCCGAGCTCGCGCTCGTCGCGATCATCGGCGGCGGCCTCCTCTTCGACGTCTGGACCGACCGCGGCCGCGTCGCCTTGGTGGGGCTCGGACTCCTGTCGCTGGCGGCAGCCGACACGTTCTTTGCCGTCGACGCGCTCGACGGCTCGCTCTCGCCGCTCGTCGACGGCGGGTGGACGCTCGCACTCGCTGCGATGGGTGCGGCCTCGCTACTGCCCAACGGGTGGCCTGCGAGGGTGACCAGGCGCGTCCCGGAGTTCCTCCCCGCCGTCGCCGTCACCGGGCTCCTCGGCGTGGCTGCCGCGTCGTTCGCGATCCGCGAGCTCGGTCAGCATGGCTGGCAAGCCGCGGACGCAGTCGCGGTCGGCTTTCTGCTGGTGCTCGTCGCAA